>JAKVBR010000054.1 GCA_022447165.1 Phycisphaerales bacterium
TCTGCGGAATTATCTTCACACATGTCACAAGTATGAGAAAGTAGGGACACAGCAGTCCGAAGCACAGACATTGGGTGCGCGTTCGGGGTCTCTTTAGCAATGCGTACAATCGCATCTTGAACAGATGATGGGATTGCTCGATAACTTGCAACTTCTTCACTGAACGTTTTGAGTTCTTCACTTGTTGGTTTGTGACCCACAAGCAGAAGGTGAGCGACCTCTTCAAAGGTGGCGTTCGCAGCCAAATCTGCGATTTCGTAGCCTCGATACATCAACTGTGTTTGATTCACGGCACAGACAGATGTCTCTCCAATGACCTGCCCTGCTAATCCCCGCGAATCTGTTTGTTTTTTTGTTTCTTCTGTTGCTTGAGTCATAAAATTCCTTAGCGATTACAGCCCTCCATTGAGCAGAGGGCGTCCCCTTATTCTATCAAAAATGGCGTTCCAACGCTTCGCGAGGCGTTTTTGACTATTTAGGGAAGTTCCACTCTTCGCCAGGCGTGTATCCAAGCATCTCATAGAGTGATGCTCTTGTCTGCATGGAATCGACGAACCCATCAACAGAACCATCTGCTTTAAGTTGTTCAAGGCAGTTCGTGATCGCACCCATTGCGATACGCTGCATCGTGACAGGATAAATAACAAGTTGATATCCCATTTCTGAGAAGCGGTCGAAGTGAATCGAATCCGTCTTTCCAAACTCTGTCATGTTGGCAAGAAGTAGACCTGGGCATCCATTTGCGAATTCGACAAACTCTTCTTCGCTGTGAAGACCCTCGGGAAAAATCATATCCGCCCCCGCTTCTCGATAGGCGTTACCACGCTCGATTGCTGCATCAAGCCCATCAACACTTCTCGCATCTGTTCGAGCAATCAAAAGAAAGTCTGGGTGTACTTTGTTTAATGCTGCCGCGTTTACCTTGGCTGCCATTTCTTCTGTTGGTATCAGCACCTTCCCATCGAGATGTCCACAACGCTTTGGGAACTCTTGATCTTCAATGTGCATGCCAGCCGCACCATTTCGGTCATATTCAACAACCGTGCGTTTCACGGATTCGATTTCACCGTAACCCGTGTCAGCATCAACAATCACAGGCAAACCGCTGGCATTTGCAACTTCACGAATGGTTCTGCACATCTCTGTGAGCGAAATCAGCCCGATGTCAGGGTAACCAGACGCGTTTGCTGTTGCGCCGCCGCTGATGTAGCACGATTCGAAACCAGTTGAGGCTATAGCCCTTGCAACAAGACCATTCCATGCGCCGGGGCACATGAGAGCGTGATCGTTCATGAGAGTACGAAGCAATGTCCCTGGGTGTGTCATTACGCCTATTTTACCAATGAATGGCGACTGTTACATAAACATCTTGATGGCAGCAATTACAAGGACGACGCCAAGCATGACGCGTAGCCCGCCCTGCCCAAGTTTTTTGCTCCCAATGTTAGCGCCAATGATGCCCCCCACAACTACTCCACATGCAAGTGGAAGTGCATTCATTGTTATGTTGCTCACTGCTTGCTCAGTAAACATAACCCCTAATAATGCAGCAACGGAGTTACATAGGATAAATGGCGCGCTGACTGCTGCTGTTTCTCTTGCTGTTGCAAACCCGCAGAGTAGTAGAATTGGGCTTAAGAATATTCCACCACCTATACCAATCATCCCGCTGATGAGGCCAATTGATGCGCCAAGAAGGAGCACTAGAAGCAATGGGGCTGGCTGCGTCTGCTTCTGCTTTCGGATCATGAATAATCTTGCGGAGGCGAGCGCTAACACTACTCCGAGGACTGGCTTGTAGATTGAAGGGTCAAGATGAATAAGCCCTCCAATAAACGAGCATGGAATACTCATGAGGATTAGGGGAATCAACAAAGATGGTTTTGCTTTTGATTGCTTGTTAAATGCAAAAGTGCTAATCGAGGCCACGCAAATGTTTAGGGTTAGCACAGTTGGCCTGAGTGTTTCAGGAGAAAAACTCGCAAGAGCGAGCACAGCGATGTATCCAGAACCACCACCATGACCAACCATGGCATACATCATTGCAACAGTGCAAAGACCCGAAACAAGCAGTGTAATTTCAATAGTTGTTAACGTTGTAAGCATGCATCAAACAGTTTGGATGCTGGCGTTTGGATAATACCACTGCAAAATGTCTTTCCAGGTATTGTTTTGCCCTGCAAGTTCTTGCGCGCCGTACTGACACAATCCAACACCATGGCCAAGCCCGCGACCTTTAAAAGTGAGGTCACTACCCGTTTTGGAGCACGACAATGTCGAAGACCAAACGGGGTCACCTGGCATTGGTAGCGATGACACCGATGCATTTGCAGCGCTTACAAAATCTTTTGCATTCACAATGTATCCATTACGCCTTCGATCTTTAATGATGAGTTTCGTCGGCCTGCCATGTTTGTTGTGTTCGCATGGTTCAATGCTTCTGATTGAACGAATCGTTTCAAGTTCGGGAAGTTTCAGATGCTTCGCACTAGCGTTGAGTCGTTTTCTAAACAAGCGTGATGAACGGGTTGCGCGCCAAGTTGATGCTTCAAGCGAAGCGCAAACATCATTACCTTTTCTTCCATATAGCGGAGTTATGTCGTGTTGAGAAGAACCGCTAATCGCATCGAGTGCTGATGCCGCACTCCCGCCACAACATGCACTGTAATAAGCAGGCACAACCGTGTTATTCCAAGTAAGAATGACACTCTCTGTATCCTTCGTTGCTTTGTGCGCCGCCTCTAGCGTCACATCACCAAGAAACATTTGTGATGAAGGGCCATCTGTAACATCAAAGTGGCTTGTTTTGTGACGATTTAAATGTTGAACGATTGCGTAACTGCGAGCTGCCACTGCTTGCGCAGCAAAAGTATCTGGGTGCCAGTGAGCGTATAGTTCACCTGCTAATACGCCTGGTAAGTACTGCTCTATTGGGACATGAGCAACAATGTCAAAATCTTGTTTCCCGATGTCAGGTCGCACGTGTATGTGCAATTCGCCTGTAACGACTTTTTGTTTTTCGCTCACACCAACAGTAAACTGTTTCGATGTTTTACTGAAAAAATGTGAGCTGTCGCGCTGATCAAAAAGCGATTTGATTGACTTCGTGGTTTGCAATACACCATCGACAGCTCTGATTTGACCCGTATCGATGTGTGCGACAGTGCCGTTGCGATACCGCCCCACACGAACGCGAACTTGAACAGATCCGGTTGGAATAGTGAGTGGGTGCTTCGTCTTTTTGACTTCATCTTCATGCTGAACAAAGTTTTCACAGTGGGCGAGACCGCCAACCGCGACAACGCTCATTGCTAAAACAAACTCTCTTCGATGGACTTCGGTAGAAGTGGGCACAATTCATAGTGTACAAAGAAAAAAGGGTCTTCTTCTCAGAAAACCCTCTGTTCAAAATCGTTGAAAATTAGATTAATCGATTTTTCGAAGTTCGAGACCGTGGTTTTGAAGTCCTTCGTTAATCTCATCGAGACTCGTTGAACCGAAGTTTTTAATGCCCATAAGCTCGGCCTCAGTACGAATCGCCAAATCTCCAAGTGTTTGGATGTTTAACAATTGAAGCGCTTTTCTAGCACGGACTGACAAACTGAGCGCTGAAACTGGTTGTTTAAGTACTTGCTCAGGAGCGTGGTTTAACAATTCTTTGTATCGGTCTTGGTGGACTTTGGACACATGACCAGTTTCAGATGCTTGGCCAAGCCGCATGCCTCTCGCTGAAAGCATGTGTTTGATTTCAACAAGTGAAGTTTCGCCAAAGTTTTTGTAACTCAAGAGTTCCGCTTCAGTGACTTTAAGAAGATCACCAAGTGTTCGGATGTCCATTTTCTTCAGACAGTTTCTTGCACGAACTGAAAGTTCGAAATCTGTCACAGGTGTATTCATGAGTGCTGCTGTCTTCGCAGCATCTCTCGCAACCTCTTCATCGTAGTACATCTCTGTAGATGATTGCACGTCAACCATGTACAAGCGAGCGCGAGCGTGGTTCGGATCTGTATCAAGAATTTGCCTTAGACATTTTTCTGCTGCGGAAAGCTGACCATTGTCTTCATAGATCACCGCAAGATTCAGTAAGGCGTTGATGTGTGGACGCTCTGTACTTGTAACTGATTCGTAAAGTTCAACGGCTTCTCTTTCTTCACCGACTAAATCTAGGAGATAAGCGAGTTGAAATTTGTGTTCAGGATTTGCGCCTTGTTGAACTGCAAGTCGAAGTTCTTCAATTGCGCCAATTCGAAAACCATTTTGCTCGTGTTCCATTGCCGTTTCATAGTGCTTGTTTGCTGCTTCTGGGTTACCGCCACCAATCATGGTGTCTAATGTTGAATCAAAGTTTTGTGTGCTTTCCACTGTTCTAACTCCATCTTCTGCGTAAGTGTGATGGAAGATTGTACAGAAGATAACGAACCAATGCAAAAGGGGTTAAGGGGTAGGGTCCGTAGGATCAACAAAATCGGCGATTGCGCCATCTGCCTCGCTTGCAGGAGGACCAATTGTAAGCGGCGAAGCACGTCTTGCTTCATCTTCAATCGTGTTTCGGCCAAGCAAGTCAATTGAACGCCAACCCCCTTTTTCAAAGCGTACTGCCATCGTCAACCCAATCAAAATGACATATGTGGATGCTGCAATCCAAGGACCAATTGACCCAATCTCTGAAAAGAATGTAACAGCAACCCATCCTCCACCGACAATGAGAACCCAACTATATATTGCTGTGACGACGCCCGGCCAAACAGTATCACCTGCGCCGCGAAGCGCCCCTGTGTAGACAATGCCCAGTGCATCAATCGTCTGAAAGATTGCGACCATGATGAGCATTTTTGCTCCAATCTCAATGATTGCCGCTTTTTCTTCGGGAGGCGTATCCGCTCCACTAACGAACCATGCAATGAAGTCGTGTCTGAAGATGATAAAGATGGCAGCGCACACAGACATATAGATAGCCGCCATAGCAACGCCAACACGCGCTCGTGATACTGCAACATCTGGATTTCCCGCGCCAATGTATTTACCGACAATTGAATTGACTGCGACGTTAATTCCGATTGCAGGCATGAAACTCAAATGTAAGTAACCAAGCGCAATCCATCCTGCAGCCATATCGTTGGTTCCAAAAGTCCCGACGAACACTGTCATAAAGAGCGCCCAACAGATAATTTCATTGCCCCACTGGATTGAGCCCGGCCAGCCTAATCGAAAAATTTCTTTCATCGTTTTTAAACAAGGGCGCCAAGCACTTCTCGTGAGATACTGCTTGTGAAACTTAGGTCCAATGAAAATGAGAAATGGAATGAGCATTTCCATGAACATACCAATGACTGTCGCAATTGCAGCACCTTTTAAACCAAGGGCTGGTGTGCCCGGGATACCTGGAAATAGTGATGGAATACCTTCTTCACCAAAAATCAGAATGTAATTCGCTGTGACATTAATGACGTTCGCGATCACCGTAGACACTGTGATGATTTTGGGTTTGTGCATTCCAAAGAAGTATTGAGAAAATCCTCGACCCACGAGGAGGAACAAACTTCCGACAAGTGTGTACACCGCGTATTCAGTCTCAAGTGAGATCAGTTCTTCGTTTCCACTATGGATAAACTCAAAGACATGATGAATCAAAAATGCCCATGGAAGAATGATGATTGTCCAAAAGAACACCGACATCCAACCAGCTGACCAAGCATACTTCGGCCCTTTTTCAGGCGACCCCGACCCTAAATGTTGGCTGACATAAGTATTGACGACTGTAACAACGCCCATCACGGTCGCAATGACTGCAAACGCCCATGTTCCAGCATTGCCTTGTGCAGCAACTTCAAGTGGCCCAACCTTGCTCACCATTAACTTGTCTACGAATTGCATAATCGTAAAACTGGTCATGGTTAACACTGTTGGCCACGCAAGCGACCATACTTCGTTCATCGCTGCGCGAAGTGAGTGTTGTTGGTCTGTCGAATCAGTTGCGGGTTCAGCCATCGGCTACAGGTTTAACTTTCCACCGCCCAATTGTGTTTATTGGAAGACCCCCGCCTCTATTTGCGTCAACAATCTGTTGTACCAATTCGCTAGTAATGCCAGTCGGATGGCCTTGCCATCTCACTGTACCCTCATCGCTCACAATGATTGCGTGTGGAATGCCTTTAATCCCAATCAGATTTTGCATTCGTCGTTGTGGGTCAACTGCAACGTGATATTCCATTTTTGTATTTTTCTGGAAATCAACAACCTTCTGCTTTTGTTCACTTGAAACGCCAACAATAACAATGTCATCTTTAAATTCTTTGGCAATGTCGTTCATGTGGGGGATTGAAGCAACGCATGGCGGGCACCATGTCGCCCAAAATTCTACAATCCGTACTTTTCCATTGACATCAACAGGATTAGAAACCCAGTCTTCAACAACGAAGTTTGGTGCTGCTTTGCCTTGGATGTTCTTTGAACTTCCAACATTCGTTGAGAATTTTGGAAAAGGAATTTCTTCACGCTCAACACCCTCTGGGATTGGAACTGTCTTCACCTCTAGATCCGGATCAAATGGTTCTGCAAGTAACGAATTAGCTGCCTCTGTCAGCGACTTAACCTTAAGGCCAACGTGCCTTACTCTGCCCTGTTTATCAATCAACACATTGGTGGGATCTTTATAAAATCCTAACGAGTTACAAACGGCTCCTGTTGTGTCAACGACTGTTGGTGACTTCACTCTGTTTCTTTTGCAATATTTTTCAGCGCCCTCGTGTTCATCGGGAGTGTGCACTAAAACAAGGGCGATATTTTCCTTGTCTTTGACTCGGGTCAATGTTTTAGATGCTGCACGTATAACGAGTCGCCCTTCAGGCGAATCATTGTTCCATGATTGCACAATGACCACCTTACCTTTTAAATTTGACCACGAAGGTGCTTCCTCATCTTCGCTCGGTAATATCCAAGTGCCACTCCCACCAATCTCAATGGGTGCATATCCAACTAAGGTAGACATTGCCTCTCTGTCGACCTCATCGATTCGATTGTCAATCCATTCATCTGGAGTTGAAAATGAAATGGCTAAAGTTGTGAGTGTAGCAATGAACATGGCAAACCTTTCATTTAGGGTTTTTGAACACTCCCAAGATAACACACCCATAATCGGTCCTGCGACCACTTTTCAGGAATTGGTCTTTAATGAGTCAAAAGAGTGGGTTACGATGGCGGATTATGAAACGTATTCCTCTCTTTTCTTGCTTGTTACTCCCCTTGGGGTGCACTGCTACTCAGCATTCACTCCAGCACATTGACGAAGTACACCTTGAACTAAAACACGACCTCACAATAGAGGATGGAACGCGGCAAACTATTTCCATTCCTGTTTTCTGGAAAATGGTGGATGAGGCGGATGTCATTGTTCTTGGAGAGTTACATGACCATGTTGTTGGGCATGCATTCCAGAAGGAAGTTGTTAGTCATGTCATGACTTCGTTTCCAAAAAGCACGCTTGCACTTGAAATGCTCGAGCGTGACGAACAAACACTTATAGATGATTTTATGGGTGGAATTATTGATGATGAAAAGTTTGCAACACTAACACACTCTCAAAACTGGTCCGGCACCGGTTCTTGGGCAGCGTGGTATCAACCAATCATTGACAAGACGGTAGAGTTGGGTGGTTCTATTGTTGGTGCAAATGCACCGCGAAGATATGTCACACTTGCAAGAACTAGCGGCTTTGACGCCATCGAAGCATTGCCTGAAAACAGACGGGCGCTTGTGACGATTCCCAATCCAATGATAGATAATCACTACCAAGATCGCTTCTTTGAACTCGCGGGGATCACCGATTACGACGAACATCCTGATGAAACTGAGCGAGTGTTAGGATTTTATAGAGCGCAGCAAGTTTGGGATGCGACGATAGCAGAGAGTGTTGCGCAGTTAAACCCAAGCGTGAATGCAAAAGCAATCTTACTCGTTGGGCAATTCCATGTTGAATATGAGGGTGGGCTAACTCAATTCTTAAAAAGAGCGTTGCCTGAAGCAAACATTTTAGTCATCACCGTTCATCGCGCTTCGCCAGAACTTGAGTTTGAAGACATTCCAATCAGTGATATAGTCGTTTATGAAAACTAACTAAGAAGTTGCTCTTAACAATCTATTCAACACTGCATTCCATTCTGGTGTTGATGGAGGTGTTTCAATCAAAATCTCATGAGCGCCTATAGCATCTGCCTCACGCAATGTTGCATACATCTTCGATGCGTAGCCCTTTGGGCAATTTGGCATCACAAACGCGTGTTTTGTGATGCGTGGTGTCCCAACGATTGAAACAACAATGACGTCGGGGTTTGAAATGGAGTTGATCGAATCACTGCCAACCAATGTTGTTTTTGTGTGAGGCGAGTAATGCGCGCTTGCTGTTCCGGGGGAATCGGTTTGAGCGGCGGGTTCAGATAGTTTGGTTTCTGGAAGCAATTTGGCAAGTGAAGCAAGTGAAACTGATCCTGGCCTTAACACTGTCGGAACACCTACGAGTGACAACACTGTTGATTCAATGCCACAATCACACGGTCCTCCATCAATCACTGTGACACCGCCACCAAATGACTGTTCTACATGGATGGCAGTCGTTGGTGAGATGTAGCCCGATGGATTTGCTGAAGGAGCCGATAGTGGTCCACCCACTTCGGCTAACAGCGACAATGCAACTCGGTGGTTTGGCATGCGTATTGCAATTGTGTCAAAACCCCCACATGCAGCAGATGGAACGGCGTTGTTTTTAGGAACGATGATGGTGAGTGGCCCCGGCCAGAAGTGTTTTGCTAACAAGTCGCACTTTTCGTCCCAATGATTAGTCAATTGTGACACTACTGAAACGTCGTGAATATGCGCGATTGTTGGATTGTTTTTAGGCCTACCTTTAAGATCGTAAACTTTTTGAATTCCAGTTTCGTTAAAGGTGTCGCACCCTAGCCCGTAGACTGTTTCGGTAGGGAATGCGACCACACCGCCACCTCGCAATGTTTCCGCGGCCTCTTGAATTGAGGATTGCGTTGGGTTGGCGATTGTCATGGTGATTGAAGTGAGTGGGTATGAATATCAATGCCATGCATGTTGCTCGTAACACCCATCGCCAAATATAAATTCGCAATTGCTTTGTTGTAATTCACAATTGAAGTGAACTCTGCGATTCTTGCTGATGCAAGACCAGACTGCGTTTGCAGTTTAAGATTTAAAAATGTTGGGGTGAGCCCAGACATTGTTTCTTCTTCAACTTGAAGCGCTCGCATGTTTTCTGCTTGTGCTACTCGATATGCTCTGTTCGCTTGCATCAATTCCGCATTTGTCACAACATCGCGGAGTAATCGCTTCACCTCTACAACTGCATCTTGAACCCCTTTTCGATACCGCCCCGTGGATGTCATTTTTTCTAAGCGCTTTGACTGGTAATCTGCTTCTGCGGCATGATTGCCAAGAGGGACTTCAAATGAGAGCCCGGCAACGTAATTCAAGTAATCTGTATCGAAGACCTCGTTGTATCCATCACCTGCTGAATCACCAAGACCATAGAAAGACATTTGTGCTTGTAAATCAAGTTGCGGTAACCGTGCGTTGTCGGCGACTTCGAGTGAAATGTCATTTTTATCAATCTCAAGCGCGAGCCGCCGTAAGTCTGGCCTGTGTTCAATGGCCGTCATCACGGCCTCGCGGAGTGAAATCGTGACTTCGAGCGGCTCAAGTGTAGAAGATGGTTGGAGGACTGAGTTTGATTCAAGACCGTACGAATCACTGTTCATCAGCGCTTTGAGTGTATCAGAAGCGCTGTGCACTAATGATCGCTGCGAAATGACTTCGACAGAACGTTGTTGGAGCGTAGCAACTGCTTGAGCATAATCCGATTCGCCTGTGTCATAGCCTCTTCTCAACTCTAAAATTGCAACCACATCCTGAGATTGCTCATACAGCCATTCACGAACTTGTAATGTCTTCCACTGCAAAACAAGATCAAGGTAAGCAACCTCGGTTGCCGTCAATGTGTTCATGAGTGAAAGTTTGAAGTCTTCAAGTGATTGACCGTACGTGATGGTTGAGATGTTGATTTGTGCCCGAGCAACCGAGTCACCGAAATTGCGAAGAAGGGGTTGGTTCAATCCAACTGTGCCAACGGTCTGCCACGCTGGATTTGGTTGAAAAACAAAATCTGCGTTGTTGTTTTCCGATTTAGAGACATCAGTAGATATCGTTAGCGTGCCACCTGAATAAAGTTTTTTTGCAAGTGAACCATTGATGTTTAAAGTGTCGGTTGATTGCTCGTCTGAACTGAATGGGTTGTTTGGAACTGTTTGTTGCGGGATTCTGTTTCGCCCGAGTGTGCCATCCAGGCCAAACAGAAAATCAAATGCTGCCTCCGTTTGA
>JAKVBR010000055.1:0-6746 GCA_022447165.1 Phycisphaerales bacterium
GCAAAACGATTTGGCACGCGGACCAAGGGTGAAGACATCGTCTCATGTGACTTCTCATCCAAACCGCTTAAACTCACGACCTCAAGTGGTGATGTGATTGAAACACATACGGTCATTATCGCAACTGGTGCAACTGCCAATTGGCTTGGGCTTGAGAATGAAATGCGACTCGCACAATCTGGGGGCGGCGTGAGTGCATGTGCAGTCTGTGATGGCGCACTTCCTGCGTTCCGCGATCAACCGCTCGCTGTGGTTGGTGGAGGGGACTCGGCGCTTGAAGAAGCGAGTTACCTCGCAAAGTTTGGTTCCAAGGTTTACCTTATTCACAGGCGGGATGAGTTCAGGGCATCAAAAGCGATGCAGCAACGCATTTTTGATTTAGAAAATGTTGAGCCAGTATGGAACAAGGTTGTGACGGATGTGCTCGGTGATGCATCGATCACTGGTGTTGCACTTGAAGACACTGTAACTGGCGAAGCATCAACGCTTGATGTGAAGGGAATGTTCGTTGCGATTGGTCACACACCCGCAACATCGTTCCTCGATGGTTCAGGCATTGAATTTGATGATTCTAAATACATCGCACTCAACACTCGAAGCAGTAAGACGAACATCGATGGCGTGTTTGCCGCGGGCGATGTCGCGGATTCGGTGTACAGACAGGCAATCAGCGCTGCGGGCATGGGCTGCATCGCTGCCCTCGACGCTGAACATTACCTCGCTTCACTATAATCACTAACGCTCTATAGTCTCGTCTGGTGCGAGATTCGTGATGAGTCTCGCGCCCACTGCATCGCCCCAGACATTGACGGCTGTTCGGCACATGTCGAGTATTCGGTCAACACCAATGATGATACCGATGGCAGCGATTGGCAGGGGCGAACTCTCTTGCCCAGTGAGATTCATGTTCACTGCAGAAATCACGATTACCATCGTGACGAGACCCGCTGAGGGTATGCCCGCTGCGCCAATTGCAGCAAGCGTTGCAGTGACAACCACAACGATGAGTTGACTGAGTTCGAGTTCGATCCCAAAGAGTTGGAACAAAAAGACGACTGCGACTGCTTCATACAGGGCGGTGCCATCCATGTTAATTGTCGCGCCGAGGGGCAACACGAAATTCGCTGCGCGCTTTGAACAGCGTCCTTCTTCTTCAGCGCAATCAATGGTGACGGGCAATGTCGCAGAACTCGAATCTGTGCCAACTGCAGTCATGAGTGCTCGTTTCATTTGCCACATGAATTGGTATGGCGAAACACCGCCAACAAGTTTGAGAATGAGTGGGAGCACAATAAAACCGTGAATCGCAAGTCCAATGAGCACTGTTGCCATGTACCAGCCAAGTGGACCGTAGATGGATTGGAATCCAATCTTGCCAACCGTCCATGCGACGAGGAAGAAGACGCCAATTGGAGTGAGCCAAATGACCCAGCGAACGAGAATCATGAGCCCTTCAAATGCTGCGTTGCAAATGTCACGCGCTGCTTTTGTTTTGTCGCCGCCTGCAGCAAGCGCAAGCCCAAACGCGATTGCAAACACGATGATGCCAAGAGGTCTTACCTTGACCATGTCATCGAGTAAATTGACGGGGACGATTTGATACACGATGTTGAGCCATGCAGAACTGAGATCGCGTGTTGCAGTACTCGCTGCGCCAAACTCTTGTCCAGATGCTTGAAGCGATGCTCTCACCTCTTCTGGCAACATGCCGGGCTGAATCCACGTCACGAGGCATGTCCCGAGAATGACTGCCATGAGCATCGTTGCAAGGTAATAGATGAGGGTTGCGCCACCGACTTTCCCTAGTTTTGAAGGATCTCCGATTCTAGTGATGCCAGCAATCACGCTAAAGAATATGAGCGGGACGATGAGCAGTTTGAGCGGACGAATAAGGACGAGGTCGCCAGTTGTTTTGAGCCAGTGGTTGCCATCAATCACGGCACCGGAATCAAAAAAACCAAACTCGCCGACGATCGCTCCAAGAACAAGTCCAGCAAGAATCAAAATTGTGAGAATGTTAGTACTTCGATGTGTCATGGGGAGTAATCTACCTGTAATGAGTGGTATCGCAGGCATTGTAAGGCGAGATGGGAGAGCAATTCCCCAGAAGTGGTTATCGATTCTTGAAAAGTCGCTCGCGATTCGAAGTCACAAACCCGTGCACACCTATCAAGAATCAATTAAATGCGAACATGGCGATGTGCAAGTCGTCTTGATGCAACACGCAGATCCTGAAGTCACTCGAAATGAGTTTGGCGCGACATCTGTACGTGTCATCGACGGTTCAATCGATGACGCATTTGCTTGTGCAAGTTGGGATGGAGAGCGGCTTGAACTGAGTTATTGCCGCAAGGGGAACGGAAGTTGTCCGCTTTACACACTTGATTTGGGCAAGCAAAACGACGGGACGCTTTTTGCTTCATCTCCAATGCCCTTACTTCAGATTGCGCGCCATATGAAATTGACTCCTGAAATGGCCACCTCCACGATTCAACAGTTTTTGCTTCAAGGGTGTGTTTCGAACCATGCCAATCTTATTGCGCCCGTTCAGGAAGTGAAGTGTGAAGAGCGGATTGGACTTGTTGGGGCTGATGCATTGCCGCCGTCTGAGGAAGTGTTTCCAACAGCAAAAGTTTCTGAAGACCTATGCAATCTCATCGAATGTTTCGGGCAACCGCTTAGTCATAGCGCAATGCTTGCAAAGATATGGCAATACGCAAACTTGAATGTCGATGTCCTTCCAACTGCTCCTACGCAAGCTCAAGTGAGGAAGTCACTTCGTTATGAACGATTGCATTCGTTGATGGCTCAACTACCAATAAAGCGAAGGGGAATCGAGATTGCAAAACTTTGGAACACTGCTTTCGTGTCATCGCTAAGTGATTGCATGCGAGTAAGCGACATAGAATTGTTCACATGCAGCACACTTACACTGCCAACATTTGAGCGAACGCATGAATCAATCAAAGAACAATGTGTCTCTTTCTTCAGAGATGTTGTGCAAGACAAACTTATTGAGTGTTGCCACTGTGCGGGGTTGCTTTCGGGCAAGAGTATTGAGTTTCGCGTTCACGACGGCACTGAGTTGCAAAAACTCTCTACATGTCGGTCATGGCTTGCAAATCCAGAGAGTTCTCTTGGTTCCCTTGCAGGCGATTTCTTCACCAGCCAAGAGGCGTTCAGTGGACTTCCTATTGATGCAAAAGCAGTCAGTGAAATATATGACAACCACCTCAAGGGTGAAGATTATGCAAAGCAATTATTTTGCTTGCTTACACTTGGGCTGTGGCATCGTCAGATACGTCAACCGTAATACCTAGTTCTTCAAGGTGTTCGGGGTCAGCATCACCCGGCGCTTCACACATCAAATCGGCGCCTGTTTGTGTTTTTGGGAAGGCGATGACATCGCGGATGTTATCCGTGCCAATCATCATCATCACAAGTCGGTCAAGACCAAATGCGATGCCGCCATGCGGGGGCGCGCCAAACTGAAGGGCGTCAAGGAGGAACCCGAACTTCGTTTTCGCTTCTTCTGCTGATAGTCCGAGTTTTTCAAACACAAGTGACTGTGTTTCAGGGTTGTGAATTCTGATTGAGCCACCAGCAACTTCAGAGCCGTTGATGCATAGGTCGTAACCCGATGAAATGCAATCAATCGGGTTGTCCCTGAGTTTGTCTAGTTCGGACTCAAGTGGAGCGGTAAATGGGTGGTGCTCACTGATGAATCGCTCACGCTCCTCATCCCAGTCAAACATTGGAAAGTCAATCACCCAAAGCCCTTTGTATTCATCTTCGTTGACAAGTCCCATGTCCTTGGCAACTTGCAGTCGAACCTGACCAAGGGAAGTACAAGCGACTCTAAATGGTCCAACGCCAAAGAGAACGAGGTCACCATCTTCAAGTGAAAGTGCTGAAACAAGTTCGTCTTTCACGGATGCAATGAACTTTGAAATGCCAGTTGTGAATTCGCCGTCAACGAGCTTCACACTCGGCAAACCGCCAGCGCCATAGGTTTGTGCAATCTCTGCATAGCCGTCTGTCATTTTACGAGTGAGCGTCGATGCTCCGCCAGGGACGCGCATCGCTTTGACAACACCGCCTTGTTCAATCGCACTTGCAAATACCTTAAAGTCATTGGCTTTGACAACATCGGTAACATCGGTGAACTGCAAATCAAAGCGAATATCCGGTCTGTCTGAACCGTAGTTGTTCATGGCGTCTGACCACGAAATTCTTGGCAAATCACCGAGGTCTATTCCGCTAACTTCTTTGTAAATCGATGTTGCGAATTCACTCATAATGTCAAGCACATCGTCGCGTTCTACGAAACTCATTTCTAAATCGATTTGCGTAAACTCCGCTTGCCGATCAGCACGCGGGTCTTCATCACGCAAGCATTTGCAAATTTGCATGTAACGGTCACATCCTGCAACCATCAAAATCTGCTTAAAGATTTGAGGGCTTTGCGGCAGTGCATACCAACGACCTGCTTGGTGGCGACTTGGAACGATAAAGTCACGAGCGCCTTCTGGTGTTGGACTAATCAGTAGGGGAGTTTCAACTTCTAGGAAGTTTCGATCAGCGAAGAAGTTTCGGGTGAACTGCGTAATTTGGTGGCGCAGTTTCAATATTCGTTGCATCTTTGGACGACGCAAATCGATGTAGCGATAGCGGAGGCGATGCTCTTCACCAATTTGGTCAGCGTCGTGGTCATCAGGCAAAATTGGAAGCGTTTCAGTTCGATTGATGACTTCAATTCGTTTTGCTACGAGTTCGATTTCACCTGTTGCGAGTTTCTTGTTTGGAGCGCCATCACGAACGCGGACAACGCCTTCGACGGAGATGACATCCTCTCGCCTGAGTGAACTGCCGATTTCCATTGTTTCTTGCGGGGAATCTTCCCCATCGAACACGACTTGTGTCATGCCGTAGCGATCGCGTAAATCTATGAAAACAAGGCCTTTACCTTGATCTCTATAGGTATTGACCCAGCCACTGAGTGTGATTGTTTCGCCGGAATTCTCTTTGCGAGGGTCGCCACAATTGCATGTTCGTTTTAGCATTCGGGTATCGTACCAAACCCCTTCAATCCATTCACATCCCTATAGACGAACCCGTGAAGAAATCTGATTCCAAAACAATACTCATGACTGCATTTGAACCAAGTGGCGACGCGCTTGGCGCGATGGCTGCAAAAGGCGTGTTTGCTCGTGATGACTCTGTTCAGATTGTCGGTCTCGGAGGCAAGGAAATGGAAGAAGCAGGGGTGGAACTGCTTGCTCATACTTCTGATGAAGCGGCGATGGGCCTCCATGCACTTGGTGAAGTGATGCGAGTGAAACGACTTGTTGACAAAGTGAAGCAGTGGCTCGGAGAGAACGACGCATCGCTTCATGTTGCAGTTGATTCGCCAGCAGCAAACTTTCCCGTATGTAAAGTCGCACGAAATCATTCCATGAATGTCGTTCATCTTGCAGCACCCCAAATGTGGGCTTGGGCGCCTTGGCGAATCAAAAAGATGCGGCGACTAACTGACCACATCATGTGTTTGCTTCCATTTGAACCAGCATGGTTTAAAGAACGTGGGGTTGACGCGACATTTATAGGCCACCCAGCAATGGCAACTTCAAAAGCCAAGCCGCTTCAACTCAAAGGTGATTCCCCAAAAGTTTTACTGCTTCCGGGCTCGCGTTCAAGTGAGATTAAATCGAATTTGCCGATGCAACTTCGTATTTTTGAATTACTCAAGAAAGAGTTTTCAACGGCTTCAGCATGCATAGCATGCAGAGAAGAAGATGTTCCCCGTGTTCAACCACTTGCAGGGGAAGTGCCAGTTGCAGGGGACAAACTACATGAAGCGTTGGAATGGGCTGATGTTGCGTTGACGACTTCAGGCACTGTTTCACTGCACGTCATGCAACACGCTGTGCCAATGGTTGGCATGTACAAAGTCGGGCTCATCTCTCGCATCGGTGCAAAGTTGCTGCTCAATACGCCATATCGATTGCTTCCGAATCTCATTGCAGGGAAGGAAGTTGTGCCCGAGTTTATTCCGTGCGGCGATTCAACGCGTACAATTGCCCGCAGCGTCATACAGTTACTGCGGGATCCGAGTGCGCTTGAAACGCAACGGCGCATGCTCAGTGATGAAGCATCGCAATACGCAGCCCATCAACCAAGTGAAGAGGCAGCTGCGATTATTCTGAAGCACGTTTAACTGTCGTACTCACCCTTTTTCAGTTTGCCGATGTAATCGTGGTACGCACGCATTGCTTTCGGTCCATAAATCCACATGATTGGGATATTTGCAACGAGCATGGCGCCTAATCCTAGCGTCGTCCACATATCGAGTTCAGCATCAGTTTTGATAAAGCCGATGGTCGACACAGCAACGAGCAAGGTATATGCGATACGGTAGAACGTCACTGCGATGATTGAAACGGAGCCCTTCTTACCAAAGATATAGACAATACCTTTTTCGCCGTAGTAACTCCATGAAATCATCGTGGAAATTGCAAAAAGCCATGCTGCAAATACAACGAGCCATTTGCCAAGACCTGGAACCGTTCGGTCGAAGGCGTGTGCAGTGAGCGTTGCGCCTGGGTAATCGACAAAGACGCCCGAATGTTCTAGCGTGGCGTGAAACTGATTGCCATCGTCGTCGTGCTTGAGTGGAATTCCATCCCACTTCACGCCAAAGGAACCGTCATCATTCTTTACAACGCTACCATTGACGCGGTGCAAAT
>JAKVBR010000055.1:6756-10115 GCA_022447165.1 Phycisphaerales bacterium
GTGATGATTGCGAACAATCATAAAGACTGAATCATTGATTGACCAACCACTGTCGCCGTCCCCAACACCATTGGTGTGTTTGGCTTCGTCTGTTTTGTCTGGCAGCGGTGGAGTTGCAAGCGCCCACTCGTCATCTTCAAGTGACAATTGAATCGCAGCGTCCTCCGCAAAGTGTGCTTCAGGACCGCGGTTCCATGCGCCGCTTGCAAGAATAATGAGTGCAGTCACTGTGCAGACAACGAGCGTGTCGATGAAGGGTTCAAGACCTGCAACAACACCTTCGCGAACGGGTTCGTCGCACTTTGCTGCAGCGTGCGCAATTGGTGCTGAGCCCTGCCCGGCCTCAGATGAGAAGAGTGCCCGCTTAATGCCCCACATCGCTGCGTAGCCAATCGTGCCACCAAGGAATGCGCCACTAGCAGGAGCGTCACCAAGTCCAACGCCATATTTCACGATGAGCATGAGTAGTTCTGGAATCTGTCCAATGTTCAGAACGAGGACGAACAACCCTGCGATGAGGTAAACAACACACATGAAGGGAACGAGTTTCCCTGCAACAGCGCCGATTCGTTTGATGCCACCAATGATGACGCAACCAACGACAATTGCAAGAATCGCACCAATCGTGAATGTTTCAGGATTGAAGTTATGCGTTTTTTCCATCGCTGAAACGACTGGAAGGTCAAAGTATTGGGTTGTGACTGCAGCAACATTCCATGCTTGGAACATGTTGCCACCAGTAATCGCTGAAAGCACAAGCGTGATGCAGAATATGCCACCGATGGTTGCACCGAAGCGGCCGCCTGCACCTTTGAACAAACTGTCAACGACATACATTGGACCACCATGCGGATTGTCTGGATCAGAGATGTCTCGCGAGAGCATTGACTGAATGACTTCAGTCATCTTGAGTGCCATCCCAAGAACGCCTATGACCCACATCCAGAAGATTGCACCAGGACCACCGAGTGCAACTGCAAGTGCAACACCTGCAATGTTGCCAAGGCCAACTGTTGCAGAGAGAGCAGCAGAGAGTGCTTGGAAGTGACTGATTGCACCAGGGTCATCGTGTTTGTCATACTTGCCTTTGATCACTGATATGCCATGTGTCAATGCGCGGTATTGTCCAAAGCCACTCCACAATGTAAACAGAAGGCCAGTTGCGAGCAGGGCGTAAACAACTGTTTCTGAGAAGAAAATCCCATTCAGTGCGTTGACGACATCATTCAGCGTAAATTGCATTAAGCGTTCCTTTTAAAAGAACCAGATTGATAAAGTCCAATATTGTGACGATGATACCCTTCATCGGTCATGCCGTGTTGCTTACATTTGGGTTAGGATGACAAACATGGCAGAGTGGTACGCTGATGGTTTACGGTTTTCCTGCACGCAGTGTGGCAATTGTTGCACTGGTCCTCCCGGTGCTGTGTGGTTCAACGAAGACGAAGGCAGGGCAATGGCTGAAAAAGTTGGCGTTTCAGAAGATGAGTTTTATAAACGGTTTGCACGAAAGATTGGTGTCCGGTGGTCGCTTAAAGAGAACGTCATTCATGGCAAGTATGACTGCGTGTTTCTTGACCGGAAGGGGAAGTTGCCGAGTTGTTCACTGTATGAAGAGAGACCAACGCAATGTCGCACATGGCCATTTTGGCCAGAAGTTTTGAAATCAAGAGAGTCGTGGGCCCGAACGAAAGTCGAGACCCCTTGTCCCGGTATGGACGAAGGAAAACTTGTGCCCATCGAATCCATCCGCATCCAACGCAACCAAACATAGGGTCTGTCCCCGGACAGACCCTCAAGTGAAAGATACCTCAGTGTCTCCTCGTCTCCATGGCAAAAACAATTTCAGTTTTGCATTGATTTCAGATTTTGCACTTGCAAAATCGGGCTGAGAGGATTTGAACCTCCGACCTCCTGACCCCCAGTCAGGCGCGCTAACCAAGCTGCGCTACAGCCCGTTTGCCCCAAAACCCAGAAGAACGGACAGAGTGGGATTCGAACCCACGGTACGGACAAGCCGTACACAGCATTTCCAGTGCTGCACCTTCAGCCGCTCGGTCATCTGTCCTGAGACCGAGTATTGTACCCACATGTCGCAACCTAGCAAACCGAGCATGAGCGGAGTTATTGTTCTTGATAAACCAAGAGGCCCCACTTCAATGTCGATGGTCAATATGATTCGCCGCAAATGCCACAAAACGAAGACGGGCCACGCCGGAACGCTCGATCCGCTTGCAACTGGTGTATTGGTCTTAGGTGTGGGCAAAATGACCAAGCAACTCGGCAACATGATGGCAACAGACAAGGCATATGAGACGGTGATTGACTTGTCAGGGATCACTGCTGGACACGACGAAGAGAGCGAGCCAAAGCAAGTGGAAGTTGATTCGATTCCAACTAAATCGCAAGTGGAAGATGCGGTGGCATCTTTTAAGGGTGAAATTGACCAAGCCCCGCCTATTCACAGCGCTGTCAAAGTCGGTGGTCAACGAGCTTACAAAGTTGCAAGGACTGGCGAGCAAGTTGCACTGAAGCCAAGGCAAGTCATGGTCCACGACATTTCAGTCACACAGTATGAATGGCCCCTTGTCACCATCCAAATCGAGTGTGCAAAGGGTTTTTATGTGCGTTCGCTTGCGAGAGACTTGGGAGAAGCACTTGGTACGGGGGGGTATTGCAAATCAATTCGGCGGACTGCAGTCGGCCCATTTTCAATTGAAAACGCTTGGCAACTTGAAGACTTGCCTGAATATTTATCGCAGGGAGATTTGCTTTCGCCTGAGGAAGTTAGTCAGTTACTTCAGGAGTAGGTTGTTTCCAGAAGTAAATCATCAGAAGGCACATGCCAATAAGCAGTGCAGAATCGCCGACGTTAAACACCCAAGGGAACAATTCTGAGTTACCTCCAGGCCACGATAAACCAAACGGGAGATGTCTGTCTGGCAACATGTAAAAGAAATCGCGTACACGACCAATGAATATTCGGTCGTATAAATTGCCAAGTCCGCCACCTAAAATGAGACCGAGTGCGATGTGCGCAATGGTGCACTTTGCTGTGGTCTGCTTTGCAAAAATGTATCCTGCAATCCCTAACGCGATCAATGTAAAGATGATGAAAAAGAGACGCTGCTGCGACCCGATCCCAAAAATTGCGCCATCATTGAGGACGAGTTGAAAATCAAGAATGCGACCTGGGATTGCTACTTGTCTTGCGTTGACTGGAATTGGCGTCCAATGCGGATTTGCAATGAGCAGTTCACGCTCAAGCAAAACGGGTTCTGAAGCGACATGTTCAAACGCGAGGTGTTTTGTATAAAGGTCTATTGAAAACGTACAGATGAGCACGACGAGAAGCGTGC
>JAKVBR010000056.1 GCA_022447165.1 Phycisphaerales bacterium
TCAGAAGTTCGATCAAACATGAATCTCCTACTCCTAACACTCCTCGTTTCAATGCAGTCAACTGACTTGCGTATGCAAGCGGATGCGTTGTTCAATGATCAGCAGTGGACGGAACTCATTCCTGTGTTAGATGAGTTGATTGAAGATCAACCCTCTGCAGAGTTGTACTACGACAAGGGCGTCGCACTGTATGAGCAAGCATCCTTTGAGTTAGCACGCAGTGCGTTTGACGAGGCAATGAACCGTGCCACAGATAACGAATTGCGTGCATACAGTGCTTACAATTATGGCAACGCGTTGTTCCAAGAGACAATGCAAGGTCTTGAAGGAACGAGCGAAGTTTCGGGTGAGTCAATTCAAGCAATCGAAGATGCTAAGTCGCACATACAGCAATCCCTCAATCACTACCGAGATGCAATTCAGCAAGATTCGAGCGACATTGACGCACGCACAAATGGCGAGATTGCGTGGCATCTCTTGAAGCAGTTAGAACACATGCAAGAGCAGATGGAGCAGCAACAGAAAGAACAACAGCAACAGCAAGAAGACGCCAACAACCAAGAGCAAGACCAAGAAGAACAAGATTCTTCTGGCCAAGAGCAAGAACAACAAGATGGTCGTGACAATGAAGAACAAGACGACCAAGAATCTGAACAGGGCGAGCAACAAAACCAGTCCAATGAAGATGGACAACAACAAGATTCTGATTCAGAAGAAAGTGACCAACAGCCAAACGACCAGAATGAATCGAGTGACGAAGAAGCTGAGTCAGATGAGCAGCAAGAGCAATCACAGCAACATGAAGGCGATCAGCAAGAGCAAGACCAACAGTTACAAGATGGCGAGTTAGAAACAGCAGAGCAACAAGAGGAATTGCAAGAAGGCGAAGAGCGCGAAGGTCAAGTCAAGAGGGAAGGCAACCGGCTCTCTAAGGATGAAACAAATCGGCTTCTTCAACTTATCCGTGATAAAGAAAAGGAACGAAGGCAAGCAATCGCTGCAAGAAAAGCAAAGAACAGAAAGCCCGTCACAAAGGATTGGTAATGACATGAGATTATTCACAGCAATTATCTCGGCTCTTATCTTGAGCATGGCATCATCGCTCATGGCGCAACATGTCTCTGTGCAAATGCCAAATGATCATGGGTATGTCGGTGTGCCAATGCAGTTCATTGTTGTGTTTGAAAACATTGACCCTGATGTCGAGCCGACTATACCCGAGCTCAAGGGTTTTTCAATCCGGAAACTTCCTAACAAACAAACATCGAGCCAAACCATTATCAGGAACGGAAAAGTGACTTCAACGTCTACCGTTGCAGTGACCTTTTTGCTCACGCCTGAAGAAACTGGCGAACTGACGATTCCCCCACTTACATTTAGAGCAGGCGGCAAAGCATTTCAATCTCAATCAAAGACGATTCAAGTCACTGAACCCCCTACTGGCGGTTCACTAAAGGTGACCGTGACGGGAACACAAAAGGATGTGTATCTTGGACAGCCAATTGATTTAAAACTCAACATCTTTGTTGAACAATTTACTGATAACGAACTTGGCGTCACGCTTGAGCCGCGCGACATGTTTTCATTCATACGCGGGGATAGTTCACTTGGGGTGTTTGCAGATGCCCTTGCAAATGGCCGCGTGCAAGTGTTTGAACAACGCGGCGAGAATGATGCTGGTAAAGAAGTGACATTTTTAGTTTTCCAAGCGTCTGCAACGACGTGGCCTGAAACCATCGGGTCAGTGGAGTTGCAACCGATCCATATTCTGATGGACTATCCCATTGCTCTTGAGCGGACACGAGGATTTGGCTTCTTTGGTGGTGACACACTTCAAATCAGCCAGTCCCAACTCATCAGTGCAACGAGTCAAATGCCGGCCATCGAAGTACTTTCACCGCCAAGTGAGGGTCAACCACTTTGGTATAGCGGAGCAGTTGGATCTTTTGACTTTAGGATCGTTGCCGATAAAACTTATGTCAATGTTGGCGAACCGATTACGCTCACAATGCGAGTCTCGGACTTGACGCAGGGGCCGGTTAATCTTGACTACCTCTCTGCCCCAGACATTAGCGAAGTCGAGGCACTCACACAACATTTCAGAGTTGCGTCTGAAAAACCAGCAGGCAAAGTCGAAGCGAGAACGAAGACGTTTACGCAGACAATTCGCCCTAAGCGCCATGGCCAATTGGAGATTCCGGCTCTACCGTTTTCAAGTTTCAATCCGAAAACGAATTCGTACGAGACCGCTTGGACCATGCCCATTCCAATTCACGTCAATGAAACTGCAACTATTTCTGCTGAAGATTTAGACGGCTATACGCCAGACAACGATTATGCTGAAAACGGGAAGCAATTCACAGAGGTTGAAGGTGGTATTCTTGCAAACTACTCTGGACCTAGTTTACTTGTCAGTGACAGAGTGTTTTCCATACGTTCGGTTGTCGTTTTGCTTTCTATTCCCCCTGCACTCTTCCTAATCATGTGCGGCTTTAGATTTTTTGTTGAAAAGCAATCTTCTCCGAAGGCAAAGCAGCGCTCGTTAACAAAGCAAGTGAAGAAGCGTGTTGCAAACATTCAATCGCTTCCAATCCCAGAACAAGCATCCGAGTTGTCAAAGTCACTCCGTTTGCTTCAGCACCACTGGGATGACTATGAAGGACATAAAACGGACATTGATACGCTTGTGAATCGATGCGATGAGTCACATTACGGTAGTAACCCTGATGAAGCGCTTGTTCGTGAAGTCCAACAGTTTGTAGGAGCGCTTTCATGAATTTACTTTTAGTGCTCATCACAGTTCTTGGAACCCATCTCACAGATGCTCAACAAACGGCTTTGTTAGACGAAGCGCAAAATGCATATCAACTTGGCGTTGCTAAGCAACAAACAAACCAATTCTCAGCAAAGAAATCATTTAAGAAATCCGCTGACAAATTCAAACTGCTCACTGACGCAGGCATTGAAAACGGCAAACTTTGGTACAACCAAGGCAATGCGTATCTTCAATGCGGTGAAGTTGGCGAAGCGATTGCCGCCTACCGCTCAGCTGAACGCTTCATTCCGACTGACGCTCGATTAAAAGCAAATCTTGCACACGCTCGATCGCTGAGTGGGGATAGCGTTCAATCAAAATCTACGACTTCGCTCATTGAACAACTAGCGTTTTGGCACCGTGGGTTATCAACTTCTGCAAAGATCTGGCTAGGATTGATATGCTGGGCGACTCTCTGGACGGTCTTGATTGTTAAACAGTTTGCACATGCGATTGCGTACAAATCAGTTGCCGTCGCGACTGCGATTGCAAGTTGCGCATTGTTTTCAAGCGTGTACTTCGACTTCAAACATCAACAACATACTTTTGGTGTCATTGTGACTGAAGAGGCATTGGTTTATACGAGCCACCAATCGGGTTCTCCTCTTCTTTTCGAGAAGCCACTGATTGAGGGACAAGAATTTGAAATCGTCAATGAGCGTACAGAGTGGATTCGCATCCAACTCCCAAACGGACAAACGGGCTGGATTCAAAAAGAAAACGCCCAAATCGTTCTCGGGGTCTGTCCCCAGGACAAACCCTTGACGTAGCAGGAGCGTGACGCAGCGTCAGGAAGCAAGTGGATTCCGAATGCTATTCTACTAAGTGAAACACTGCCATTCAAAAAAGCGACCCGCCGTGAGGCGGGTCGCAGTATTGAGCGTGAGGAACTCTCCTCTCTCTGAATTCCCCAGAGTCCTTGCTTAGCAAGGTCCCCACGCACCAATAAGTACGAGTATGTCATTGACTGCGACGACGCCGTCACCATCAATATCAAATACGGGGTCGCTACCGCCCCAACCACCGATGACTGCAAGCAGGTCATTGACGTTGACTTCACCGTCACCAGTGACATCTGCAGGACAATCTGATGGACACGCTGGGTTTTCGGTACCTGGCGTATCGACAGCGTCTGGATCCTCTGGATCATATTCACCAATTGCGAAATGACCACAGGCTGAAGTGTATCGATAGACATGTGCTGGAACAAAACCATCATCGGTTGGTCCAACACCTTCATCCATCAGATAAGTGTGATCTCCACCAGTTGGATCTTCAATGATGCGAACTCCATCAATCGTGTCTTGCCATGGGGCATAATCAACATTGCCATCATCGTCTGCGTCGATGTCATCATTGATTGCACCGTAAAAATTCATCACAAGTACATGAGTCACGTTATCACTATTCTCAAAGTTGAGTGCGCCTGGCAATACATAGTCAGCGAGGACGCCAAATGTATTATCATCTTCTGCGACAAGAAGTGAACCGTTTTGTGGAATTGCCATATCTGACAAATCGATTGCACATTCAATGACGCCGCTACCGCCAGAGCCATCTCCAATGACAAGGTACCAAACACCTGACAAGTCCATGCTCATATCACCACGAATTTCAAAGTACTCATCATCGTCAGCGCCAGGCTGATCGATTCTGATTTCTTGAAGTTGGATAAAAGGCAGTTCAGTTTCGCATTCATCTGGATAGCCATTGCCGTTGTCATCGTGTAGGTCACCATTCTTGTAATCGCACATGTCTGGAACGCCATTTTCGTTACAGTCATCAGCGTCGCCATTTGCAATATCACATTCATCTGGAACGCCATTGCCGTTGCAGTCTTCATAACTTTCACATGCATCACCGATACCGTTGCCGTTACAGTCTGCTTGATCTGGGTTTGCGACATCTGGGCAGTTGTCGACATCATCGTCCCAACCGTCACCATCACTATCGACACCACCAGCATCAAGAACCACTAACTCTGCAACCATTCCGCCTTTGCAGTGGAATCCAACATCACAAATGTAGTAAATGCTTTCTGGTGCATCTTCTGGAACAACCCATTCAACGATTTGTGTATCAAAGTCAAGATCAGAGTAGAACCACGCACCAACTGAGTCGCAGGTTCCTGGGTTTGAGTCAACAACTGAGTGATTACCACCACCCCAAATCCAACGAACTGTGTCACCAATATTGACTTCAGCAATTGCTGGAACAAAATCGTAACCCATTTGTTCGATAATGACGACATTACCACCACCATTACCACCTCCATAGGAGCCGATTGGCATCACACTGGAACAAGTGTCGTTTGTTGAACATCCATCAACAGCATTTGCACCACTGTATGTAAAGGATGCATCATCCCATAGGCCGCCATTTGCAGGTGTCCCGTCAACACGATACGCCCAACCATCAAGGTATTCCCAAGGTGTTCCGTTTCCATCTGTGTTGATATCACCAAAGACGTCAATCACTTTACCTGCATGGAACAGTTCAATTGCATCATCACCATTGATTGACATTGAACTCGAAACGAAGTCAGGTGCGAAGCCGTAGTAGTCTGAAAATGCAGTGTCATTTGTTGTGACATAAATGAATGATCCCGCAGTTGCACCCATTGCTGGGAATGTAAATTCTTCTCCATCACTACCGCCACCGTTGTTTGCTGAACCAATGCCATATGCAGACAAGTCTGCAATGTCATTCTCTACATAGAGTTCAATGCCTTTAGGTGTACCACCTGAAAGTGGGCCGTCATATGCTGCCGTAATAAGTAAATCTGCAGAAGCACTTGGCAAGATGCTTGCTGCAATTATTCCGATTCCCAACCCACTTACATGTGCAAATTTCATAAGTCTCTCCATATGTGAAATTTCGTGTCTCTACCAATCCTGAGAATAAAGGAAAAACACCACAAAGCAAGAGAAAATAGGCAATCTTGCGCCGAAAAATTAGTCGCATGGCCCCCAACTAGCGATGAGTTGAAGTAAATCAGCGATATTGACCGTCCCGTCGGGCATACCGTCTGTGCCTGTGATATCCGCAGGCGAATCACTTGATCCCCAATCACCGATGAGCATGAGCAAATCGTTGACATCAACAATGCCATTCTCACCTGCTATATCTGCAGGACACCCCTCGACATCTTCAACATGAACACGAACCGTGAGCATTGAAATCGTTGATGCTTCACCAGGCAAATCTTCATCACTCACTGAAATCGGAAGCATTTGTTCATATGTCCCTGCTTCCACTTCATCAGTGTCGATGTGAAACTCCATCAGAACCGGAATCGAACCCACCACATCCGTCGACAAACCTTCAAACATGATTGGGGGGTCAGGTGTTGTGACGTTATCGATATCAAGTAACGACTGCGTTGCATTAAAACCATAGTTAAAGAGCCACACATTAAACGATTGAACGCCCGTGTTTTTATCAAACGAAACTTCATGCACAAACCAATCGATGTCTTGGTTAAATGCAAACGAAGGGTTCGCATGACTCAATACTGTGCCATTCAATTTTGACGTTACTGGCGTCGTATCCATATCTAATGAATTCGGTGTCAACTCAATCGACGCGGTCCACTGATGCGGCATCGCTGTATCAATCGGAACTTCAATCGACTCGGGCATCAGCGCTTCGACTTCCAAGTCAACATCGAGTTGCAAATCGCCATTGACATTGACTGCGACATCAAGCGTATCAGCACCTTCACTCACTGTGACCGGCGCAACATTTGCGATATCAATCACTAGCGATGCGTCAGCATCGACAAGCACTCGGCCACCACCAACGACGGACCAATCCAATTTCGCTGGAACCATGTAATCCACAATCACAGGGATATGGTCAGACGCTTCGACGAGATTGTCCGCAAGTTCGTTTCCTCTTGGCGTATCGTTAGGAAAGTAATAATTGTTGCCATCGTTGATGGCGTCGTTGTAATGTTGCCCATCATTTCCAAAACTTCGATACGTCCCCTCGATGATTTCAAAACCACCACCATCAATGAGCGATTCAGATACAAACTGAAAATCAAAACGATCGTCTAGGCCACCACCAATAAGCCCTCCATTTTGTGTTGCAAGTGGAGACTGCGTGTGTTTGATTGCATGCGTTCCCGAACTCCATGCGCCATTGCCTAGCGGGTCAAACACCTGACCCTCACCTTCGGCGATAAACCATTGATATCCCGGCTCAGTTGGCGTGTAAAAATTCATATCGCCTCCGACAATAAACTTTGCATCACTAGGAAGCGTCATGATGTCATCACGCACATTCTCTGCGCCTGCTCGCCTCGTTTCTTGGTTTGTTGAACCTGTCGAGGCCTTTAAGTGCATGCTGTATACATACAACCGCTCGTTATATCCAATGACATCGAGCCCCCATCGGTCTGCGTGGCGACTTGCATAGGTGTAAATGTCACGATGTGATGGCGTGTGCTCAATAAACTGCGTCGATAGATAAAACATTGCTTGAGCACCACCCCACGAGCTGTCATTTTGGTCAGTAAAAGTTGCGCGGGTATATTCAGGCCCTACTACCTTTTCTAGGATGCTAAGTTCATCTTCTTCAACTTCTTGAAAGAGAAAAATGGAAACTGGAGCTGCGAATCCATGACTGTCATCGAGTGACGCTTTCGCGAGCACTTGCGCCATCGCATCGGGCTCGCCATTGAACTGCGCGGTGTTGTAACACATGACGCGAATTTGAGAAAACGCCTGCGTACTTACTCCGCAAACCGCAACGACTGCGGTAAAAAATGTCATATATTTTCTTAGCATGGTCTCTGCCTATTAGTGTACTGCTAGAACGCTAAAAAGCCAATCAAAATCGCCGAATTCACTAGTGCCAAGGGACTTGCTCCCCTGTTTCGGTTACGATTGAGGGTTGCGCCTCGCGATTGATTGCCCAGTTTAAAAGCTTGTTTCGCATCTCGCTGAATACTTGAGGATAGTGCGAAAGCACATTGTGTGTTTCGCCAATATCTTGCTTTAAGTTGTACAACTCAAATCGCTCTCCATCATGAAAGTAAATGAGTTTCCAGTCGCCTTGCCTTATTGCCGTATACGGCTCAATGCCCGGACCACTTGCACCCCATTGATGTGGTTGATGCCAACCTATCACACGGCCGTCATGAAGTTCATCAAGATGAATGCCATCGATGATGTGGTCCTCTGGCACGGCCGCCCCAGCAAAGTTGAGAATCGTTGGGAACAAATCGTGTGTGATGGTGTAGTCGTCTTTCACTTGCTCTTCGCCTGCCAAATCTTTCACAATCAGTGGCACGCGAACTCCACCTTCGTAGCAAGAGCCCTTACCGCTTCGTAGTGGCGCGTTATGCGTGTGTTTTACTCCACCTCTCGCATGCGCTGAGAGCCCCCCGTTGTCAGAAGTAAAGATAACTATTGTGTTATCTTCAACTCCAAGCGATTCAAGTTTATCCATTATTGCCCCAAGCATTGCATCTGCGCTTTCAATCATGGTTGCGTATGCTGCTTCTTTTGGATGCAGGTCTTGATACTTATCTATATATGTATCGTTTGGCATGATGGGCGTATGCACTGCGTACGGCGCGCAGTGCAGAAAAAATGGCTTACTTGTTTTTGTTGCCTTTTCAAGTTCGTGACATGCTTCGAGCGTGAGCGCCTCTGTGAGGTAAATATCTTCATCGTGGTACTTTTCTAAACCGGGCACATCCCAAACTTGTTTATTATTGAAGTCCATCTTTTCGCGAGTTGCCATGAAACGGTGCTTGCCATAAAAACTTCCAGGCCCACCTGCACCATGCCCAGCGACATTCACATCGAATCCAAGTTCGATTGGATCACCTCCGGGTGAATCAACTGCGCCGAGGTGCGCCTTCCCAACATGAATGGTGTGGTAGCCAGCATCTTGTAAAAGCGAAGGAAGTGTCACATCACCTGGTTGTAGTGCATCCTTGTCCCAGTTCGGTGGAGACAATCGTGGATGTGACCTCGATGTGTCTTTGTCTTTATAGAGCGTCCAATAGGTAATGTTCGAGCGTGCTGGAGATTTGCCTTTCATTAAACTCGTGCGCGTCGGTGTGCAAACTGGTCCTGCTGCGTAAGCATTTGTATATTTCGTGCCTTGCTTTGCAAGACGTTCCCAGGACGGTGTGTGATACCGCTTATTCAGCGGCGTTACTTCTGAGTGAAACGGGACGGATGTGTCTTGCCAACCCAAATCATCTGCGACAAATAGTACGATGTTTGGTTGTTGAGAAATACATGAAGCAATGATCGTAAGCGATGAAAACATGATTGCAGTGTATGCGAAAGAGGGGAGAAATAAAAAACACCTTCATCTTACGATGACGGTGTTTCCTTCTCTTATGTGTCGCTAGACACAATGTCGTTTGTCAAAAAGAGACAAAATCTCTTTGACACATGAACAGTTGGGAGGCCGACCCTGCATCTCGCGATGCAGATACATTGAATAAATTCAATACGAGGGTGTGCTGACAACTCGGTGTAGATCTCTCTACGGTCCGAGTCTAAGGAAATCCCTTAGAAAGGAGGTGATCCAGCCGCAGGTTCCCCTACGGCTACCTTGTTACGACTTAGTCCCAGTCACCAGTCTTGCCGTGGGCACCGCTGAAACGCGGCGACTTCGGGCACTACCAGCTTCCATGACTTGACGGGCGGTGTGTACAAGGCTCAGGAACGTATTCACCGCGGCGTAGCTGATCCGCGATTACTAGCGATTCCAACTTCATGGAGGCGAGTTGCAGCCTCCAATCCGAACTGGGGCAGGCTTTTGCGATTTGCTCCACCTCGCGGTATTGCATCGTTCTGTACCTGCCATTGTAGCACGTGTGCAGCCCTGGGCATAAAGGCCATGCGGACTTGACGTCATCCCCACCTTCCTCCGGTTTAACACCGGCAGTCTCGCTAGAGTCCTCAGCATTACCTGTTAGCAACTAACGACAGGGGTTGCGCTCGTTAAGGGACTTAACCCGACACTTCACAGCACGAGCTGACGACAGCCATGCAGCACCTGTGTATGTTCCACCCGAAGGCGTGGCTCTACTTTCATAGAGTTAATCCATACATGTCAAACCCAGGATAAGGTTCTTCGCGTTGCTTCGAATTAAGCCACATGCTCCACCGCTTGTGTGAGCCCCCGTCAATTCCTTTGAGTTTTAGCCTTGCGACCGTACTCCCCAGGCGGTGCACTTAACACTTTTGCTTCGGCCGGGAACGGCGTCAAAACCTCCCCAACCTAGT
>JAKVBR010000057.1 GCA_022447165.1 Phycisphaerales bacterium
GAGAAGATTCGTATTCTGAGGTATCTATGACTGCAGCCGCGTCACTTGCTGATGTTGTTGAACGCGTCATTCGCGAGTCGGGGTTAGAGAAACTGCACTCAACGAATCCAACTGAAGAAGATTACGAACGACTTCAAAACTTAGAAGAACTCGTTTCAGCATCTGCAGAGTTTGAGCAGCGTTACCTTGAGTCACAAGATGAACCGCAAACCCCGCTAGTCCTGCTAAGCGAGTTTATGCAACAGATTGCTCTTGTCAGTGACGCAGATTCGATTGACCCAGAGCAAGGTGCAGTGACGCTCATGACGCTTCATGCATCAAAAGGCCTTGAGTTTGATTTCGTAGCTATCGCAGGACTTGAAGAGTCGATGCTTCCGCACCAACGCGCTCAGTTTGATGAAGACCAGTTAGAAGAAGAGCGGCGACTTTGCTTTGTAGGGATGACCCGTGCAAGGAAACATTTACTTCTAACGAATGCACGACGAAGGATGCACAGGGGGCTTACTGAGCGAACCATAACAAGCCGTTTTCTATCTGAACTAACAAGTGAACATGTTGATTTTGGCGAATCCGAAGTAGTGGTCAAGCATGTTCCAGTGCCACCGGAATCAAAATCTGCAAGCGAGATTAAACTTGGCTCAGTCGTGAGGCATGCAAGGTTTGGAATTGGTAAGGTTCAAAGAATCATGAGAAGGCCTCGGGGCTCAACAGTAACGGTTCAGTTTTCGACAACAGTTAAGCATCTCGTTCTTGAATATGCAAACCTAGAAATCGTTGATGAGTTTGACTTCCACGACGCATCTCCTGAGTATTGAATCATGAGTTCGATTTCAAATGATCTTGTTCATGAACTTTGTAAGCGAGAGGGTTTCGCAGCGTCAGGAGTTGCCCCAGTTAGCGCAAGTAAGTTTGAACAAGAATATCTTGATTGGATTGATGATGGTAAACATGGGGAGATGGAGTGGCTGAATAACAACATTCATGTCAGAATGAATCCGTTGGAGCTGCTTGAGGGGGCGCAATCACTCATATGTGTTTTAGATCGGTACAGTGACTCGCGTACAATTGAACGGGATGCGAGTGATGGTTGGATTGCTCGGTACGCTGTTGGTCAAGATTATCACAAGCAGATGAAGAAGCGGCTCCATCGAGTTTGTGATTCACTCTCTGAGATATCCGATGACTCATTTAGAGCATGCGTCGATACTGCGCCCCTGCTTGAACGTGAAATTGCAGCAAGTGCTGGGCTCGGAGCCATAGGCAAAAACACGCTCCTCCTTGAGCAGGGGATTGGAAGTTGGTTTTTTATTGGCGTCATCGTGACAACAGCGAAGTTGACTCCAAGTGTTCCGAACAATGTAAATCCCTGTCAATCATGTACCAAATGTATCGACGCTTGCCCAACAGATGCCATTACTCCATTTAGCGTTGATGCCACAAAATGCATCAGTTATCTAACGATTGAACACCGCTCTGTGATTGACGAAACATTCCATGAGCATATGGGTAACTGGCTTTTTGGATGTGACATTTGTCAAGAAGTTTGCCCTCATAATCAGCATTCGCATAGCAATAGCTCTGTGCTACCAAATCAAGCATATTCATCCAATCGGTCGTCTTTCAGGATCTTAGAAGTGCTTCGATGGACTGAAGAGGGCAGAAGGGAAGCGCTTGTTGGAAGCGCGATGAAACGGGCGAAGTTGTTTATGTTTAAACGAAACGCGCTCATTGTTGCAGGCAACATCTTGCGCGCTGAAGACAACGAGGATTTAAAACAAGCAGTCATTGAACTCAGCGAAGATAAAAACCCCGTTGTTCAAACAACAGCAAAAGAAATTTTAGAAGGGATCAGCTGACATCATTGCCGCTTGGAGTTCTTCGATGGATGTAATCGTGCCATTGTTGATCTGCTCAGCAGCATCATTCATGACTTGTGACATTCCTCCAAGCATTTCAGTCATCATGAGAATGACTTGAGCATCTTCGCCTTGAGATTCCATTTGCATCTTCCACCCTGATGGTGTTTTGACAAGTGTCTTTTCTTTTCCAGATGCATTTAGCACTGTAGCAGTGTCACCCATGACAGAAAGAGACGAAGGGTCTAATTGATTCTTAAATTCAAAGCCACCTGAGCCCTGCTGCCTCAACATCTCTTGGTAAACTTCTGGTCCAAGATGTGTTTGTACTGCAAGCAATAAATTTCTTGTAGATGAAAACATTCCATCTATAAAATCAACGATTTGCTGACCTGTTGCGTCGTTGGCGATATAGAAATCTGCAATCAACACATCTGTTGTCAACGCTTCCTCTGTGCCAAGTTGTGGAACTGCGTTCATTGCTTCAACGAACTCCATTGCTGTTTGGAAACCACCCTGTGAAGGCATGTTTGCTCCGCTTCTTGGGTTCTCTAAAGGTGCAGTTTCAATCACAATCGGTGTTCCGTGAAGGACAGCAATTCTCTGATCAATGCCCTGCGTGAGGTCAATTGATACATTGCTTCCGCTCGGTGCAACAAGTTTTGCATTCTCGTAAGAAGCGATTGCTGCACTCGTTGCATGTTCGATCGCATCATTTGTTGAAGTTGCCATTGCTGCCCACTTGGTTGATGAAGTTGCAATGTTGTTGTTAATCATAGATTGCACTGCATTTGCTTGAGCAGTTAAGAAACGTCTTCTCGATTCTTCAGCCAAGCCAAGCGAGAGTTCCATGTCAAACTTCCATGCTTCGCTTGCTTCTTGCATGTCCCGCGTTGCGCTGCGAGCTCGGCTCGATTTTTGAAGGGCTTTTTGCATTAATGCAACTGACGAATTCCACTTTGACATAAGAGCTTCTGAACGCTCTAATGCGGATTGCAATGTTGTTGCTGTCGTGTTGTCAAACTCAGATGCTGCGTTTCGAATATGGGAAGCATTTGTTGATGCAGCAGATTTCATTGCTGCTAACAGTTCCTTCGATTGTTTAATGCCATTAAGAATCGAAGCAACTGCCTCGATTTCTGCACGTCTGTTATCGAGTTCAGGAACTGCAACAACTGTATTTTGCAACTGAAACTCAGTTGCTTTTAGTTGTTCCTCATGGGCTAAACGCATGACCTTTACGCCATCTTTGAAGTCTGAATGGCCTTCAATGATTCCCTTGGAATCTGCGGCATCAAAGAGCGACTCGGCTTCAACCCTTAGGAGGTTTGCTTCAATTTGTGTTTGATTTTGTTGGTTTTCAAGATTGTCAACTGCTGTCATCAATCCTGATAAAGATTGTTGGAACTCGCTTTGCAATTCTTTGTATGCTCGCTCTGTTCCAGGGATAATGTTTTCTGTTCCAGAATCTACTACAGTCCTAGCATCAGCAAGTGTTCGCAACAACTGGGTTTGTTGTGCTTGTTCTGAGGCAATTTTAAACAAGCTACTCACTCGGTTCGCTCTCGACTGCAATTCAATAAACTGAGTTTGTGCAAGCGAGCCCTGAGCAGTAGCAAGAATGTAATTTTTTGTGTCAGTTTGATAAGGTGAGTATGGCTTGACACGTTCAGCTTTTGAAATGACTGATGTCAATGCATCTTCTTGTCCACTTGCTGTGGCTGATTCGAGTTCGATCAGAAGCGAACTGAGTTCTTCGTGGACAGCATTCTCATTCTCGTCGAGTAAATCGCAGCCGATAAGTGTAAACGAGAAAATGCAAAGAACAGTGATTGATACATTGAAAAAACGGTGCATGGCCTTAGGTATCCTTAAGTGCCTGTGAACTCACAGGCAATGAGAAATGATTGAGCTATTAGTGTACCAATCAAGGCATTAAATAGCGAGGGGGGTAAACAGGCCTAATTGACTTCTAATAGAGGAAAATCGATGGGATATTGGGGTCTAGGCATCTGTCTCATCGATTGAATCCACTCAATGACAGCATTGCGTCCTTCAACTGTTTGCAGTTCCTTCACTGGCTTCCAGCCCCTTACGTCAGGGTGTGGGTGCCGTGCTTCCTCTCGATCAAGTCCATATTGCATCAGTAGTGAATGGTAGGGCTGGTCATAATTGATGAGTGGCAACTCAGGATTGATTTGAAGCAACTCAAGCGTCAGCAAGTTCGCATACCTGCTTTGGTCACTTAGTTTTGGCTCTTGAAACAAGAAAAAGGGACCGCTGTTAGCACCGCCATGGCAATCAGTGGTCCCGCATCGATTGACGAGCCATTCATCATGGACATGAGTTCTAAACAATTGAAGTGCAACAGGTTCGTCAATCTCATGGATGTCTTCATAAAGGTGCTCAGCATTCAGGTATCGAATCAGTCTGAACACAACGTGGTCGTCACCCTCAAGAACGGTGGTTCTTAATGTTGTGTCACGTTGAAAGAGTGGATCATTGCCATACTCTTGAATGAGTTTCCTTCGAGTTTTGTCCGAGATATTTATGTCAGGAAGCAAGTTGATATTCGATTCATACGCCCGAATCAATGAAACCTCTTTTGGTGTTAACACTCTCAGTTCAATTTGCGCTTCCGACGGCTTTGAAACAAATACAGGGACATCAACTTCATTTTTAGGCCTAGGCGTAAGTTTAAGTTCGACTCGTCGTCTTAGCGAATCGATGCGTGGAGAAGTTAAAGTGCAATCATCAAGATGAATTTTTGCTAACTCAAACTTGTTTTTATAAATCAGCCATTCAATGAGAAAACGGAACTCGTCTACATCTTCAAAGTTTGTGTCGCCAATGATTCGCGAATAGGATTCTTCAAATGGTGGGTCTAGTGTGACTAATTCAACATCAGTTCGATCAAAATGTAACTCAATACCATTAACCCGAACAAATACTTCCTCAAACTCATTTTCAAGGATTGTGCCTCTTAATCTGCGGCCATCTTTAAGGATGACTGTGCCAAACTTGTCCTCGCCAGAATCAACGAGGATCTCAAAACGAAGAGTTTTATCAAGTTCAATGACATGGAGTTTGCCTTTGCCATCTTGTAAGACAAGAATATTTTCATCTTGCCTTATCACATCTCCTGTCAAAACAACGCCACGCGAGATTTCGACGATTGCTCTTTTTGCGTCAACCCCTGCAAGAGTTAAAAAGATGAGCGCTGAAATGGCAAGCAGTTGAAACATTATTCAGGTAAAGGGGTAATCTCTATGTCCTTGCTCCGAGAAACTTCAACGGACCATGTGAGAGTAAAAGAATTTTGACCTGTACTACTAGCAGGCACACTCAGATCCCATCGGAGAATGCCTTGCTTGTGCTTATCTTCAAGATATTTTTGATTTGTTGACAAAGGTGAGGAAGTTCCAAGAAGTTTAATCTCAATCTTTTCGTTCTGAGAGATTGGTATGCGGTCCCAAACCCGAGTGTCAATTGCATTGCCATGTCCGTTTGATAACTCTATTCGGTAGTCAAACTTCGTTTGCTTGCCACTGCCAAACAGCCCAGTGTTGCCAGTTTGCTTTTCGACTAATGTTCGCTGTGCGGACATCATTTCATCGACGCCTAAGTTCACTTCAAAAGTTTCGTTAGGTGTGACAGTTGCTAGATGCGTTTTGCCTACATAGTCCGAGCCATAGAAAATTGAAGCATGCCCTGGAAGCAAAATGAATTCGCTTGTGTTTTTGACTTCACTTTGAATAAAGACTTTATCCGTTAGCATCGGAACTGCGACTCTATAGGAATCAGATTCCATCGAAATGGATGCAATCGCAGTTGTGATTTTTTCCTTTGCATTCGATGGAACGATGAGCGTTCGAGGTATGACGAAATTGACTGCCGGACCTCCACCTTCAACAGTTGCTGCACCCGCTGCCTCAGTTAACTCTGCATATGCTTCAATCTCATCGTATGCATGTGAGGCGCCAAGACTTAATGCGTTTCTTCCTCTGCCAGCAGATGGGTGAGGTGGTGCATCTGCTACTATCTTTAACTCAGCGCCTAAAACAACTGGTTCATAGATATCAACAAACCATGGTCTTGGCATTGGGGGGGTGACTGAATCTTGTGGCTGAGCAGTTGAAAGAGTGATTGAGACATCTTTCCAATCTTCACCAGTTCGCTGATAAATTTCAGCGTCATAATCGATTTGAATGTCCGATGTGTCTTTGCTTGCCCTAATTGCATACGTTGGTGACCAAGAAGCATGATGAACGAGATAAGTGAGATCAACAGTCACAACACTATTGCCAAGCACTGCGATATCTACGACAGCATTTCTCTGAATTGAATTGTCGCTCGCAATATTAGAACGGCGGCGCTTGAGCGCTTGCAACTCCTCTTTTGTTGTTTCAAGTACGTTTGCGTTTGCAATTCGATTCGCAGAAATTTCGCTCATTGTTTTTTTGACATAGAGCAGTTGTTCGTCCATTACTTGCAGGTCCGGCCCCGATTCTGCATTGATGTTCTGCTGAATGAGCGTTGTCAGTAAATCTGTTTGAAGTTTAAAGATTGCTTCATTGCTACTTAATGATTGAATCTGCGCTTCGAGTGACTCAATAGCAGTGTTGAGTTCGTCAAGAATTGCTACGTTTGATGTCGCAACTGGAATTTCAGCAGTATCAACACTCAGTAACTTTGCATTCCCTGAGACATGGGCTTGAATTGAATCAAGTTGAGCAGATTGGGGCAAATCATAAAAGTAAAGCGCATATGCGCCTGGTTCAAGCTGTAGTTCTGTATTGCGAGTCACTGAAGCACGACCTCTATACAGAGTGACTGCAGTGACCTCTGCACTTGCGTCAATTGACTCAATATCTAATGTGACTTGTCCAAAGAGTGCGTTTGGAAAACTCAATGCTAAAGTGCATACAAGGGTTTTGAATACGCCATTCATGCTTAATCCTCCTCGATTAGTTTACATGTTGAACCGGAGTTCGATAACGTTAATTGTTTTTTCTTCTTCCCATTGTTGAGAATATGCCAGAATAACGGAGTAGCGTAGAAACTATTTCTTTTGAATTCAAATTTGATTCAGTAATCTCTTCGATGAGTGTTGCTCGTTGTTGTTCTAAATCAAGGTATCGAAGTGCAACAACAGCCAAATCATCATCTTCCATTGTTTCTAAATATTCAAAACCCTCTCGATAAACGATTCTCGCTGCAAGTGACTTTGCCATCATCCATCTTAGATAGGTGCTTGGCATTTTATCCCACAACTGTTCACCAACACGTTCAATCAAAACTGCTGGCAAGTGTTCAATGACAAGTAGTTTTAGATTTTCAAGTTGTTCGCTAGTCATGTCGTCCCAATGGTTAATCACTCCATCCGCAGTTCTGGACATGACTTCCGAAATTTGAATACTCATTTCAGGTAATGGTGACTGAGGGTGATGTTGGTGAAGTCGTGCGAGTAGTTCTGCTTCTGACCTTGCAAGTGCACGCAGTTTTGTTAACACTTGCTCGACAAATGCTTCCTTGATTTCCATGAACTCTTCTTCATCAAGCAGCATGCATGCGCCGATTTCAAAACTCGAACAGATGACGCCACACTTGTTTGCAGAAGAATCTTTCAGAATGATGATGCCTTCGTTTGAAAGTGAGCGTCTCGCATCAGGCGTAAGGAACAAGTTCGCACCTTCGACAATGACTTTTGCAGATGGTTTTCCTTCTTCAGTGATGAAGTTTTTCCAGTTTCCGCCATGAATTGTTGCTGGTCTGCCGCCAGCAGGAATAAATGCATCGCAGATTATTCGGTCATGCATCGTGTTTCTTAAGTGGAAGCCGTCTGGGTCATCAACAGATGTAACAGAACCCTTTGGACCTAGTTTAGAACTATCAAACGATGCGATTGGTAACGCTTCTTCAAAGAGGCGAAGCAATTCTGTGTGGTCAAGCCCGTCTGGATCTTCGCCGCAACCTGAACCATCAGCGATGCCAACGATTTTTACCTTTGTTCCGTAATCTCTATTCAATATACGGATGGCATTTCCTGCGACATCACCATCTGGACCACCTGTGATTTTTACTGTGAATTCATCTTGCTCAGGATTGACGCCAACTGCGCGTAGGGCAGAGTCAAGGAAGACGATGACACCCTCACTCGTTACCCCGTATTCTTTATGGTTAATCCCAGCGCCTGGTTTTGAACTCATGAGCGCTGTTGACATTGGGTATCCTCGTCGCTTTGCTCTATCGACAACCCAATCAATAAGTTCAGGTGTAATGTTTTCGTCTGGTCCTAAGTAAATCAGTTCCTCGTGATTGAGGTGGTCAACAATTCTATTTGCTGTAGTTGGTTCAGGAGTAATCAAGTCAAGAATCGAGTTTACGAATGCTTTTACACTTCTTGAAATACGACCTTTTGGGTTGACCAAGATTGCTGCTTTTGAGCCGCCTTCAGGTATGTCCTTGTTCTTTAGTTGTTGAGCGAATGCTAGGTTGTATGCTTCGTCATACAAGCGCTCTTGCTCACGAGCAAACTGCTCTACGCCACGAGGGAAAATCGCTCGAACGCCTCCACGCGAAATGTCTCTGAACCGGACATGGAATCCCGTGAACTGGCGACCGTGGACGAAGAATGCGCCGAACGGAATCTCATTTCGCTCTTCAGTTGCTAGAAATGATGCGTCGATTCGCATGCCGAGCGCATATCGATGTTCGACAAACAAGTTCGTTCGTTTAACTGCATCAATGGCTTCAATCATTTTGAAGAATAAGCTTTGGGCATCTTCAAGGTCGACATTATTTTCAATGTCTTCAATGAGTTGTTGTTTTGTTGAAGCGTAGTCATCATCGCTTAGTGGTGCTTCAGGATTGAATCGCTCTTTAAACAACTCAGCGATTGAGTTTGATATTGCAATGTTGTCACGAGTCATTGCGTCAAGACGTGTTGGGTTGAACGCATATGGGTTTTGTTTAACAAGTGATTGGTAGACGAGATCAAGTAGGGCGGTGATGATTTCAGCGCGCTCTAAGTCAAGTTCAGGGAAACTGTACCCGAGATTAACAGTTCTTGGATCAAGCCACTTAAGTCTGAGCAAGTCTTTTCTTACTTCTTGCCATAACGCACTGTCTTCTTCAATCGGACCACCGTCTGGTCCCTGTACTACGCAACCAACGAGTGTAATCCAACCGTTGTCTCCATCATCGACACTGTCTAAGTATGCTCGGTGAATATTGATTTTTGATTTACTAAGGCGGGTTGCAATCCGCTGAAGCATTGAACGCCTCGTCGAGTTACTGACTGCAACAATGATTCTCGAAAGATGTGGATCGCTTTCGCCTTCAAGAGCGACAGTTGTTCCATCTGTTCCAGTGAGTCGCTGGACGAGTTGCCAATGTTTTTCCATCCGAAGAGGGGT
>JAKVBR010000058.1 GCA_022447165.1 Phycisphaerales bacterium
TCTTCAGGCGTGAGATAACGGTCGAGTTCGATAAGAAGCCCCATCGCCGTTTCGGGATTCTCTTGCTTTGCCGCTTCTACAAACTTGTCTTCAAGTTGGTGACGATACGCCGTTCTATGGTCAATGATGAGTTGTTCAACATCATGAAGCAGTGGTGAATCTGGGAACAATCGTCTTAGCCGAGCAGCAAACTGGTATGCCTCAACCCATTTATGAGCATCGAGCAACGTTTGCAAGTTGGTCATCTCGTTACGAATTCTCGCTTCGTGCTGTTCGTGGATGATCTGTTGAATTTGCAGTCGAAGCGCTTCCGCTTCTTCAACTGCACCGAATACCGTGCCCATTTGGTCGCAGTGGACAAGTGCAGCATGAAAATCGCCTGCATGTAAATCTTCCTCAACTGTTTTACGAAGCAAACCGAGTTCTCGGTCCCTATAAAGTATTCGCTTAGCGCTTTCTGATAATTGCAATGATTCAATCAACTTCTCCCACGGCGGCTGATGCTGTTGAGGCGCTGGTGAAGCACAACAGATCGAAGCACCTACAAGAAATACTGCGCCTGTAACCCAGAGCCCGCCGATCAAGGGGTATTTCACAGTCGGATCAATGGATGTCGTGTACAGCAAGGTGCATGAGATTCCAAATGCAAGCGCTGCACAACCCAAAAATGATGCTGTGCAGGGATCACACTTCTGTTCAAGCATGATCAATACAACCAATGAGACAATCGCGAGCGAAGCAAACATCGTCGCAACGGGTAAATCGGTCATGATTGAGAAAATAATCACCGCAAGCATCAACACCTTTGCAGTAACAGAAACTGGATGTGTCAAATGAAACTTCATTTTTGATTTAACTTCCCGGCACGCACTGACCGCATGCCGACTCGACTGGGACAATACAGAGAAACTCCATTGAATGATCCGACGTATTTCGAAATTGATGGAGCGTATCACCTGGAATAAAAAGACCATCTCCTGCATGAATTGCGATGACTTCGCCACCACACTCAAGTTCGCCGTCTCCTGCAAGGACAAGCACCTCATGCTCCCAAGGGTGTTCATGTCTTGGTGTACAACCACCTGATTCCACTAAAAAGTGACGCATTGCAAAAGTCGGCGCACCATCGCCTTTGCCTGCTAGCAGTTTCATCGTTACGCCCTTTGCGCCATCGACTTCAACAGGCGTACCTTCCAATTCAGATATGTTTCGGCGTATCATGTTGCATCCATTGTAACTCGGAAGAAGGAACCCCATGACCATTCAGATCAAGCATTTTGCCCTCGGAGACTATCAGACCAACTGTTTCATTGTCACTGCAAGCGATGAATGCTGGGTCATCGATTGTGGTTATGAACCAGATGTTCTCATTGATTATCTCAAATTAAATGGGTTAATGCCAAAAGCAATTCTGCTTACGCATTGCCATTCAGATCACATTGCAGGCATCGACCAGTTACTCAGCACCACGGGCAACATCCCAATCCATGCCCATGGATTAGAACAAGAATGGAACATGAACCCAATGTTGAACTTGTCAGGATTAGCCGGTCGCCCAGTAACCGCGACAGCTCCTACAGATGTTCTTGAAGACGGACAAACACTGACACTAGGCGATTCAACATGGAGGGTTGTTCACACACCTGGGCACAGCCCAGGTAGCGTTTGTTTCATACACGATGAATCCAATCAAGCCATCGTTGGCGACACGCTGTTTGCCGGCTCAATTGGCAGACACGACTTCCCTACTTCAAATGTCGAAGACCTTCGTCACTCCATACAAAAAACCATCATGTCCCTCCCTGACGACATGATGGTGCACCCCGGTCACGGTCCCTCGACAACCATAGGACGCGAACGACAAACAAACCCGTTTGTCGTCCACGGCTTCTAGAACTTATTCATCATCCTTAGGATTAAATGCCTTCACGACATCTGCCTGAACGTTCGCTGGCGTTCGTTCGTCGTGCGAGTACTCCATTTCATATGAACCTGTGCCACCTGTGATGGATTTCAACTGACTTGTGTAAGACATCACCTCTGAAAGCGGCGCTTCTGCCTCTAAGAGTGCTTGGTCACCTGGCAACATTTCAGTACCAAGAATTCGACCGCGTCTACCTGACATGTCAGATGAGATATCACCAATCATGTCAGTTGGAATCGCTATGTGCAATTTCACAAATGGTTCTAACAATACCGGCTTCGCTTTTTGAACTGCATCGATAAACGCTTTTTTACCCGCAGTAACAAATGCGATCTCTTTAGAGTCCACTGCATGATGCTTTCCGTCGTAGACAGTGACTTTAATGTTGTACATCGGATAGCCCGCAATCGCGCCATCTGCCATCACTGCCTTAACGCCCTTTTCAATCGCAGGCATGAATTGTTTTGGCACTGACCCGCCGAACGTATCATCGACAAAGACAAAGCCATTTGATGTTTCTTCTGCCTCTTCACCAACTGCTGGTTCGATGCGGAGGTAAACCTCGCCAAACTGGCCTGAACCACCAGACTGCTTTTTATGCCTGTGGTGACCTTCAGCATTTGCTGTAATTGTTTCCTTATAGGCGACCTTTGGCGTGCGAGTATCCACTTCAACGCCAAAACGGTCTTTCAAGATGCGCAGTTTCGCACGGAGGTGAATATCGCCAAGCCCGCGCATCACAAGGTCACCGGTTGCAGCAACACGGTCGATTTCAAGTGTCGGATCTTCGACTTGTAACTTCGCAAGTGCTTCGCCCATTTTCGTTTCAGCATTCCGGTTTGCCGCATCAATCGCAAGACCATACATTGGCTTTGGCATTGGGAGTGGTTTAATCTTCATTTGGTCACTGATTGAACCATCGTGCATTACACTACCAAAGTTGAGTTCTTCGATCTTTGCAACTGCACCAATGTCACCTGAAATGACTTCAGGAATCTCAACATGGTCCTTGCCTTGCAACTTAAAGACGTGACTGAGTTTGATGCCTTTTTTGCTATCGCCTACTTTTGGATTCGTCTTGTTGTTCATTGCACCCTGATGCACCCTAAAGACGCAAAGTTTTCCAACATATGGGTCAGATGAAACTTTAAAGACATGCGCAACTGGGTGTTCGCCATCATTACATGCGTGCCACTCTTCTTGCGCCTCACCCTCGCCTGCAACGAATGTACGTGGATTTCCTTCGAGCGGATTAGGACAGAGTTCAGCGATGAAGTCCATGAAATCAGCAACGCCAACATTGTTCTTTGCTGACATAAACATGATTGGAATGAGGTGCGCCTGTCTGAGTGCTGCTTCAAAGGGACCATGCAATTGGTCAGCGCTGACTTCACCTTGCTCTAGGTATGTTTCCATCAATTCTTCATCAACTTCAACGACTTGGTCAACGATGCCAGTGTGGAATGATGCAATGTCTCCTAGGTCACTGTCACCTTCAGCATTCTTAAAACAGTCAATGACAGCACTTCCGCCTTCTGAAGGCAAGTTCACTGGGCGACAAACACTTCCAAAAGTCGACTGGATTTGCTCAAGTAGCCCTGCCAAATCATTGGCGTGATCAAGTTTGTTCACCACAATGACTTGAGGGAGTTGACGGTCTTTGCCAAGAGCCATTAGTTTCCGCGTCATCGTGTCGATGCCTGCTCCTGCATCAATCATCACAACGTGCGTTTCAACTGCTGGGAATGACGCAACCGCTTTGCCTAAAAATCCTGGGCTGCCTGGCGTATCAATGATGTTTACATGAGCACCTTTATGATCAAAGTGAGCAATAGCACTGTCAATGCCATGCCCGTACTCTTTCTCTAACTCGTCAAAATCGCAAACTGTATTCCCTTGCTCTACAGTACCAACGCTGCCGATTTCACCAGCAGCGTTTAACATCATTTCTACAAGAGTCGTCTTTCCAGCTCCTGCTGAGCCGGTCATCGCAATGTTGCGAATATCAGTCGTTGTGTATTTTGCCATCTCTTAAACTTCTCCAATCTTCCAAAAAGATGCGTATATTCATTTGTATGAATCATGAATATAGCATCAAGGAGTACCCGTGTGGAAGCAGATTGGTCCAATTAGGCCGACCCAAAAGATAATTAAGATGAAATTTGACGCAATCCCTCATAAACACCTGCACAAACAGCCGTGGCGAGGTTCAAACTTCTCGCTTCATTGTGCATGGGCATTTTAACTCGCGCGTCTTTCCCGAAGGTCATTTCAACCCAATCGTGAACTTCTGTTGAGACTCCATGTTGTTCAGAGCCAAACAAAACGTAATCGCCTTGCTGATATGAAACGTCCCAATACAGTTGTTCTGCTTTGGTCGTAAACAACCACAATCGTTTAGGCGATTCATCTCTGACAAATGTTTCAAAGGAATCGTGTTCTACAACTTTAAGTTCATGCCAATAATCAAGCCCAGCACGCCTGAGCGCTTTTTCATCCATATCAAAAGCAATTGGATGAATGATGTGTAACACACAGTTGGTGGCGAGCGCAGTGCGACCGATGTTCCCCGTGTTGTTTGGAATCTGCGGACAACAGAGAACGATGTGAAATGTGGGTTCCATCAATGGTCGTGTTCAATGCCCATACAGCGGGTACTTTGCGCACATCGCTTCGACTTCAGAGCGAACTTCTACACAGACTGCTTCGTCACCTTTTGAATCGAGCACTCTGTCAATCATTGATGCAACAGCCCGCATGTCATCTTCATTTAAGCAGCGCGTTGTAAGCGCTGCTGTTCCAAGTCGCAGTCCACTTGTCACCATTGGCTTTCGAGGATCATTTGGAATGCCGTTTTTGTTCGTAACAATGCCAGCGCTCCCTAGCCAATCCTCAGCATCTGCACCTGTGAGATTTTCATCACGAGGTCTGAGGTCAACGAGCAATAAATGGTTATCAGTGCCGCCAGTGCAGAGTCGGTAGCCATAAGACACAAGCGCCTCAGCAAGTGCGTTTGTGTTCGCAACAATGTTTGCAGCATAGTCCTTAAATGATGGCTGAAGTGCTTCACCAAATGCGACTGCTTTTGCAGCGATGACATGCATGAGCGGACCACCTTGTGAGCCAGGGAAGACTTTCCTGTCAACCATTTTTGCAACTTCTTCATCGTCAGTCATGATGAGACCACCACGTGGTCCCCGAAGTGTTTTGTGTGTTGTCGTCGTGACAATGTGTGCATGCGGGAACGGCGAAGGATGCTGCCCCCCTGCAACAAGACCAGCGATGTGCGCGATGTCTGCCATGAGATACGCACCAACTGAATCCGCAATCTCTCTAAAGCGCTTAAAGTCGATTGTTCTTGAGTAAGCGCTATAACCACAAATAATCATTTTGGGTTTTGTTTCTTCAGCGCGCATTTGAATTTGGTCGTAATCTAGTCGCTCTGTTTCAGGATCAAGTTCGTAGCTTTCAATGTTGTAAAAAGTGCCCGAGAAGTTTGGCTTCAGACCGTGGCTTAAGTGACCGCCTGATGAAATCGGAAGCGATAGTACGGTATCACCCGGATCAAGAAGTGCCATGAACGCCGCAACATTTGCATTTGCGCCACTGTGTGGTTGAACATTTGCATAACTGCAACCAAAGAGTTCTTTTGCACGGTCGCGAGCAATATCTTCAATTTTGTCATGGTATTCACAACCGCCGTAGTAGCGCTTCCCAGGATAGCCCTCTGCGTATTTATTGGTAAGCCATGAACCCATTGTGTGCATCACAGCAGGTGACACATGGTTTTCAGAAGCGATCAGTTCAAGCGTACTCTGTTGCCGCTCAGCTTCTTTCGCCATGCAAGAAGCAATGTCTGGGTCTTCTTGCTCCATCATCGTCAATAAGGCGATGGAGTGCGGGTCAAGTACAGTTGATTCCGGTGGTGCAGTTTCATTCATGCGTGGTATCTTACACAGAGCATGTTGTTTGTAACACCAGTTGGACCGTTGACTCTTGGTTATATTGAGAATAATTTAAGATGTCAGTTTGGAAAAACTAAGGTAAACAAGGAGCCCTCGAAAACGCTTGTTAATCAACTCAAAAAGTACTTGAATGGCAATCAAATTGATTGGTTTGATGTGGAGACGCCAGAGGGACCGCCTTTCGCAATGAGATGCTGGAATGCTTGCAGAGAAATCCCCTATGGTGAAACGATCTCCTACAAGGACCTCGCAGTTCGAGCGGGATCGCCCCTCGCCTCTCGTGCTGCAGGACAAGCAATGCGAAACAACCCCATGACCATTTTGACACCTTGTCATAGGATCGTTTCATCGAGCGGGAAGCTTCATGGATATACTGGAACAACGAATCCGCAAAGCATCCAATTGAAGCGAAAAAATTACTTACTTATGCTTGAAGGACAAACACTTTAAAATGGAACATTTTTATAGAACTGTTGCGGATAATTTCCCTCATGAGCTTGACCTCAAACAGAGAGAGGCCCTCGCTGAACAGCAACTCATCAGAGAGTACCTCGATACCAATGAAGGTTTTTTTCTTGAGATTGGTGCAAATGATCCTTATCTTAACTCTCAAACATACCATCTAGAACAACTTGGATGGAAGGGAATTCTCGTAGAACCAATCCCAGAGTTATGCAATGAACTGTCAAAAGAGCGACCAAGTTCCATCGTTCTAGAATGCGCATGTAGCGAGCCAGGATCGCCAAACACTGCTGAGTTTAAAATTGCTGAGCAGAGCGGGAAATCAACCCTCTCCTCTAGTTTCTTAGATAAACGAGTAAAAGTTAAATCTACGTTGACCGTAGACATTCGAACTGTGGATTCAATCCTATCTGAACATTTGCAGGGATCACTTTCTTTTGTCTCTGTTGATGTAGAAGGCGCTCAACTTGAAGTATTCAAAGGGTTCACACTTCAAGATTGGCAACCAAACTTAATCCTCTTGGAAGATAACCTATTAGATTTAGACACCCACCGTCTGATTTGCTCACAAGGATACGAACTCGTTAAAAGAACAGTATTCAATAACTGGTACGTCCCTAAACACGCACCTCGGCCAAAAACTTGCAAAAAAGAAGACGCCATCCTCAAATGGAAGATAAGACGTGTTCCCTTTCGAAAACTGCGTTACAACTTGCGCAAACTTATTGGTAAAGGCATTTAGCCAATAAATCATACTTAATGTAAAATGTTCCTGATGAATATCACCTTAGTAGGCACAGGGTATGTCGGGCTTGTCACTGGCACTTGCTTTGCAAATGTAGGCAACGATGTCACATGTCTTGATGTTGACATATCGAAAATTGAGCAGCTATCCAATGGCGAAAGCCCTTTCTATGAACCAGGGCTATCTGAGATGATGACCAAGTGCATCGATGACAACCGGCTTCATTTTACATGTTCTAAAAAAGAAGCCTATGAACATGCAGATGTCATCTTCATTTGTGTTGGTACACCAACTGGGGCTAAGGGCGAATGTGATTTGAGTCACGTCTTTGGAGTTGCAGATGACATCGCAAAAAGCTCAGCAAGTGACCGCTCCCCTCTCATTATTGTAAAATCAACTGTGCCTGTTGGCACTACACATAAAGTACGAGAGCGAATTCCTGAACGCATGTCCATTGCGAATAACCCAGAGTTCCTTCGCGAAGGTAATGCTATTGAAGATTTCCGCAGACCAGACCGTGTTGTTTGCGGTGTAGATACTGAAGGTGCCCGAACAGTACTGACCAAATTGTACGCCCCATTCGTTGGTGAAGGCAGGCCGCTCCTCTTCTTTGACATTCCATCATCTGAAATGGTGAAGTACGCAAGCAACGCCATGCTTGCTTGCAAAATCAGTTTCATCAATGAAATTGCATCGCTTTGCGAACGCAATGGCGCAAATATTGATGCCGTCAGAACTGGCATGTGTGCTGACAACAGAATCGGCACGGCATTCTTCAGACCGGGCATTGGTTACGGCGGCTCATGCTTCCCAAAGGACACCCTCGCCGTGATGGAAATGGGGCAAGACGCAAATGCGCCATGTCTCGTGAATACTGCAGTGCATGAACTGAACTTACGCCAGCGCGCGTGGTTTGCTCAGCGAGTCATTGATCACTTTGGAGGGTCACTAGAAGGTAAGCGTATTGCTTTTTGGGGACTCGCATTCAAACCTCGCACCGATGATGTTCGAGATGCTCCATCCATCGACATTGCAAAAGCGTTAATAGAGCGAGGTGCTGAAGTCATAGGCTTTGATCCAGAGGCTGCAGAAAACTTCTCAATTGAAGTGTCTCAAATTGAACTTGCAGATGATATGTACGCGGTCACTTCTCAAGCTGATGCACTAGTCATTTGTACGGAGTGGCCAGAGTTTGGCACATGTTCTCTTAGCAAAGTCAAAGGGCTGCTCAATGAACCGCTCATTTTTGACGGCAGAAACATGTTTGATGAAGATACGATGACAAAGGCAGGCTTCACTTACTATTCTGTTGGAAGACCAACTGTCACGCAATCATCGAACACGACTGCCAATCAATAACCCAATCTTTAACCCCATCTTCAATTTAGTCCTTCCAGAAAATTCTGTAACTCATAAATGTGTACGCGCAGACGAAGGGTAATCCAATGACTGTAAACATGAGCATCCTTGTTAGAGTTGCGTCGCTTGACATTGTGTCATAAATCGTGATGTCTGACGATACGCCAATGACTGGGTAAATGAGCATTGCAAATCCAGCGACAACGAGCATGATTGCAATCCAAGAGAGCATGAATTGCACTGTCTTGTTTTGCGACCACCACATGAATGCCGCAAAACAAGTGATGAATAAGATTGGGACGCCCATAAGAGGATGCGTGATTGGAGCAATCGTTGCAATCCAAGGCCATGTAATGACAAAGAAGATCCCAGAAACATGCGCGATTTTGTTTAACTTTGAAAACGAAACACGTTTCAATCTTAGGAAGTTCATGCCATGAAGCGTTAACAAACTTAGCAAACAAACACACACAAGAACCGAGTGCATCGCTTCATCTACATCACCAGTCACCTTACTTAAAGCAAGACCTGAGGCAACCATACCAAAGATGATGGGGATAATCACGCTCGGCAACCAGAATGCAATGTCCCAAAACCACTTCAAATATTGGCTACGAACCATCGAACGAAACTCTAAACTTGCCCCCCTGAATATCAGTGAAAAAAGCAATAGAAACACAAAGATGTAGTAATGAGACAAAATGTTTCCATACGCAATTGGAAATGCTGCAAACAAAACTCCTACAAACAAAAC
>JAKVBR010000059.1 GCA_022447165.1 Phycisphaerales bacterium
AACCGTGACAATCGATTCCAAAGATGATTTTTACAATCACTTTGAAGGAGATGGAAGCGGTTTTGTGTATGCGCATTTTTGTGGTTGCCCAGAAGTTGAGGAACAAGTTAAGCAAGACCTTAAAGTCACGCTACGTTGCATCCCACTCAGCCTGCAAGGCGAAGAAGGCACATGCATTTTCTCTGGAAAACCATCGCCGCAACGCGTCTTATGGGCTAAAGCGTATTAACAGCGAAAAATAAGCATTTTCAATCAAATTTGATTATCGGCTCAAGGCGATCTTTACAGGTCGCCGATGGTGATTTTCCGCCAATGGTGGGCGGCGGCCCCTAAGTAGAGGCGGTTATTGCGGAAGAGCGATAACCGTCATGCTTAGACAGGGGTTTGACGGAACTGAAAGGGAAGGTATTCTTACTTCATGGACATTGCACACCCATATTCATTTGCAAAAATGAAAGCATATGTAAGCGCTCAAGAACAGCGAGCAGTTCCTGCTGAGCAGGTCGCTTCGCCAGTTCATAAACTTGTTGCAGGGCGTGTCGAGGGGAAAGTGCATTTTGAACAAGTACCGCTTGCCGATGTCCAACCATTGCAACTCTATGCAAGAAACGCAGACCGCATTGAAGCAGCGACGCGCATAGCCAAGGGTCAATCCCTCAACATCATCGTCTAAACGATTTAAGCAATCATCGTTTCAGTGGGGACATCAAACACAAGCACGCTTGCATCTTTGCGCAAACTGAGTGTGATGTCAGTGTTTGCAGGAACGAGCACCGTTTGACCGCAAGAGGCGTCAATGGGCTGTTCATGTTCAATGTTTGCTTCGCCCTCGATTGTCATGAGCACTCGCGGTGATACATCTGTGCTCATGTCAATGGCAACATCTTCAAGCGCATCGATTCGTTCCGCTGTGAAGAACGCAGTCGACGTTAACAACGTTGTTTGCACGTGACCGCTCACGAGCGGTTCATTTTGCGCAAATGAAAGTGGTGCTGCGTAAAAGTCAATGCACTCAACTGCTTCGTCGACATGCATCGTTCTTCCCTTTCGTCCCCAATCCCAAACGCGGAATGTCGTATCACTTGGTGTTTGCACTTCCGCAACAACGACGCCTTCGCCAAGTGCGTGACATGTGCCACTTGGTAAGTAATAACAATCGCCCCTTGTAACTGGAATCCCCCGAATGACATCTCGAACACTGTCTGCTTCGATAGCGCTTCGAAGTTGCGATTCTGTGGTGCCGTGTGCAAGCCCGACATAAATACAACTGCCTTCTTTGGCATCGAGCACGATCCATGCTTCGCTTTTTAAATGGGTCTCAGCATGTTCCTCGACATAACGCTTAGTTGGATGAACTTGCACGGATAGATTGTCATTCGCATCTAAAAACTTGATAAGGAGTGGAAAACAACCGTTCATCAACTTTGCGTTTCCTAAGAGTTCTGGGTGGTTTGCAATGACATCGCGGAGTGTTTGCCCAGCGAGTGGACCATTTGCAACAACCGATCGCCCGCCATCAATACCATCAGGTAAATCTGCAAGTTCCCAAGATTCGCCAATGGCGACGCCTTCTGGAATTGTTTTCCCAAATGATGCAAGTGATTGGCCGCCCCAAACTTTTTCTTTCAATATTGGTTCAAAGAGAAGGGGGTAAAGTTCCATCACATCATCATGCCAGTAATTTTGACTTCAAAGATAAACGTGTCGCCGACGTACCCTTGCGCATCACAAACAAAACGACGACGCTGGAACTTTCGCTCAACAGCAACAAGCGTCAATATGTCACCTGGTACAACTTGTCCGCGGAATGAACAATTGTCACACCGCGTAAAGCCCATGAAGTGATTGCCTTCTGATTTGACGTGGTAAAGGACGCTACTCATTTGTGCAGCGGCTTCAATCATGAGTACGCCGGGAAAGAGTGGCCGCCCCGGAATATGACCAGGTACCCAAAACTCATCTTCTTTAACTTCTTTAACGCCTACCGCAATGGTCTTTGGTTCATTGAGGTAGCAGACATAATCAAGTTGCCGCATGTCACCGGCTTGCGGATTCATCTTGCCAATCTCATCTGCTGACAGCGCGATGTTATTGTGGTCGATGGTCGAAAGGTCAATGAGTGGTTCGATAGGCATAGTGGTGCGTAGTATAAATGTTGAATCAAAGAAATAGGCCCAAGCAACTGCTTGAGCCTACGCCTTGATGTGTTTCATTAGTGGTTACCCGTCTGAGTTTCGTAGGCCCAATACATCTTTTCTGACATCTTGAGCAGCTGCCTTGATGTCTTGCATTGCTTTGCGTACGCGTGTGCCAGCGGCCTTGTTACCGCCTTCACATTTCGCCATGTCATCAGTAACATCTGCGACGAGTTGTACGAGTCGATCATATGATTCCATTGTCAAACCTCCAAATCGTTGTACTAGGGAAATCCTAGGGGTCTAGTAAGGGGGCAGAGCCAACGGGGAGTGCCCCTCAATTGCGTTTCAATGCATTCTTTATCGGCTACAAGTGCTTTGCAACCCCGAAAATGGGGAAAAACAGTAGAAATTAGGTGTTTGTTAGGTAAAAATTCGGGTTTTAGACCCGTAATTCTTCGATTTCAGCTGATTTTTCAGCGTACGAATCTCGAATCGGCGTGACGACCTCTTGAACGAATCCATCGACTTGAGCAGGGGCCCTGCCGACGTACTCAGCGGGATTGGTCACGCTTTGAAGGTCAATTGAGGCGAACATCGGCTCGCTTGCAAGTCGCTCTAAAAGGTCATTTTCAGTGCCTTCAGACTTCATTTTTTGGGCGACTTCGATGGCATGCATACGGACAGCTTCGTGGGCGTCCTGCCTGTCAGCACCATGTTTGACGGCTTCCATCATGAGGCGTTCAGTTGCAAGAAACGGCATTTCCCTCATGAGGTTTGCGGTGACTCTCGCTTCATGCACAATGAGTCCATCAGTGACATTGATGCACACATCAAGGACACCATCGAGGGTGAGGAACGCCTCTGGCAATGACATCCGCCTGTTAGCGGAATCATCGAGTGTGCGTTCCATCCATTGAACGGCAGCAGTCTGAGCAGCGTTCTGAGGCATGTTCATGACAAAGCGTGCGAGGGCACACATGCGTTCGCAGCGCATTGGGTTTCGTTTGTACGCCATTGCAGATGAGCCGATTTGATTCTTTTCAAAGGGCTCTTCAATCTCGCCGCGATTTGCAAGCAAACGAACATCAGTTGCAAACTTGTGAACAGCAGTTGCAATGCCAGCAAGCGTTGACAAGACGTAGAAGTCAACAATCCGGGGGTATGTTTGTCCAGTGACCGAAAGTGATTTTTCAGTGTCCCACCCCATCTTTTCAGTGACCATCGTATTGAGCGATTCAACCTTTGCTTCGTCGCCATTAAAGAGATCAAGGAATGATGCTTGCGTGCCAGTTGCACCGCGAACGCCGCGGAATCGAAGCGTCGCTAAACGAAACTCTAAATCTTCAAGTGCTATGGCAAGTTCTTGTGCCCATAGCGTTGCTCGCTTGCCAACAGTTGTTGGCTGAGCGGGTTGGTAGTGCGTAAACCCGAGAGTTGGAAGCGACTTGTATTCGTTTGCGAAATCACCGAGTTGCGTGATGACTCGTGCAAGTTTGCTTGCGATGAGTTCCATGCCATCGCGCATTTGGATGAGTTCGGTGTTGCAATTAACGAATTGACTTGTTGCGCCTAAATGGATAATCGGGCGAGCCGACGGCGCGGTATCGCCAAGCGTGTGCACATGTGCCATGACATCATGGCGAAGTTCTTTTTCATACTTCGCTGCTGCGTCGTAATCGATGTCATCGAGATGATTTCGAAGTTCTTCGACTTGCGTGTCAGAAATGTCAAGACCAAGGGCTTGTTCTGACTCTGCGAGGGCAAGCCAAAGTCGCCGCCAAGTGCTGAATTTTCGATGGTTTGACCAAATCTCTTGCATCTGAGGAGATGCGTATCTGCCAGAGAGTGGTGACGTATACGTGTTGTGCTCACTCATGAGAAGCATATTTTACTCGTTTTTCATGTGATTTGCTACCAACCATACAATGCACCGATGGCGCTGCTCACAGCATTAGGAATCCCTGCGGGCTTATATATCGCAAGCATCGTGTCGCTCATGCAGTGGGTCGTTTTCAAAGAAGTCAATGGTTTGATTTCGATGGGCGCGGGATTCCTAGCCATCTCGATTTACACATTCCACCGCTCATCTGTGACGGTGGACGCGTCGGTCAAAGAGCACTTGCAATCGAGGCACCTTGTCGCATTGCGACATAGAACGCGTTGCATCGCTCTATCAATAGTGTCAGGAACTCTCGCTTGCAGTGTGTTCATTGCCGAACATGCACTTCTTGGCGTCTTACCATTGATCGGGTTTGCAAGTATTTTGCTGTATGGCAAGCCGATTCTTAAAGCGCCACTTCGAACAATTCCAATACTCAAACCGCTCATGGTTGGATTTGGAATTTCCTTTTTTGGGTGCTGCTTGTTTCCATGGTCGTTCCCACCAGATATTGTGCTTGCATTCGGAATCATTTGCACTGCTGATGCCTTTCTTTGTGATGTTGAAGACATCGCATTTGATCAAGCATGTGGTTGCACAACACTTGCAAGCAAAATGCACCACGCAACACGTGTATTCACAGCGATGTTCTTTTATGGAGTCGCAGCAATCCTCTTGCCCATTGACGTGGGTGTTGGATTTCTTGCGCTCTCAATCCCATTCTTTTGGCAGCGCTTCATCAATAGAACATATATCGATGTACGCCCAGTACTCATTCTCCTGTTAGCATGGTTGGCATGACGCTTACGCACTGGCTTATTGCAATCGTTTTGGCTTACATCATTGGGAGTATTCCATTTGGAGTCATCATTGCGTCATTAAAGGGTGTCAATATCAGGGAAGAGGGGTCTAAGAACATTGGTGCGACCAATGTTTGGCGAGTGCTCGGTAAACAATATGGCATCACTTGTTTTGTGCTTGATGTGTTGAAGGGCGTGGCACCTGTGTACGTCGCAGGGACTTGTGCAGGCGTTGCAGGAGCAACCCTAGGATCTTATGAAGCAAACGAGTTGTGGTTATGGCTCGGTGTTACATTTGCACCATGCATCGGGCATATGTACTCGATCTTCTTGAAGTTCCATGGCGGTAAAGGTGTTGCAACAACACTCGGTTGCATGCTCGGGTTGTATCCACTCTTAACGATGCCGGTTATCACAGCATTTGTGTGTTGGGGGCTTACGCTCTACGTGTTTAAAATGGTGTCAGTAGCGAGCATCGTTGCTGCTTTGCTGTTGCCAGTTGCTACGTATTTTCATCTTGAGTCAGCAGGATTTTCGCAGTCGTGGCCAGTCGTTCTGTTATCGCTACTCATCGCAGTGTTTGTCGTGTGGAAACATCGCTCAAACATCAGTCGGATTGCACGCGGAGCGGAGCCCAAAATTAATCAGAAGTAGAGAGCATTTCTAAGGCAACTGCAATGACATCACTTGCGGGAATCTTGTCAATAGCACACGCTTGCTCGTGATTGTCTGCAATCAGTTCTGCGGGAAGAAATGGTTCTGCGAGTATCGCAACATCATTTTCACAGTCATACTTCGTCCACCTGAAATCAGTTGGCCCATACAGCGTAATGACTGGTGTTCCAGTCGCAACTGCAAGATGTCTTGGGCCAGTGTCATTTGTAATCATTAACTGAGATTCTTTGACAACGCCTTTTAATGAGCCCAGTGAAAGCCCTCTTGTTGTTAAATCGACAACTGGCAAAGATGCGTGTTTCGCAATTGATTGAGCAAGGTGTTGTTCGTCTGGCGATCCAACAATGCAACACGTTGCACCAGTGTGTGTAAGCGCGTCAGCAACTTGAGCAAATCGAGTTGGGCACCACCGCTTCTTTGCCTTACTTGCGCCAGGGACAAGAAGCACAATAGGCGAGTTGATTGATTCGATGATGTTCGATGCCTGTTCTTGTTGCGATTTGCTTAGTCCAATAGAAGGGTTCGATGATGCATCGCTTTCGCCAAACGCTTTAGTTGCAAGTTCGCTGTAATACTCTGAGGTAGGAATTGGCTCTGAACTTTTTCGCGGTTCTACCGCGTGCGTTAAGAGTGCGCTTCTAAAACCGCGAGCGTATCCGATGCGATTTGGAATGCCGCTGAGTTTTGCGATGAGTGCAGAACGGAAACTGTTAGGAAGTATGAGTATTGAATCGCCCTTCATTTGTTTCAGGGCATGCACACTTGGAAAGATGCGCTTTGTGTTGATTGGCAAAATTGCATCTACCTCTGAAACGCCTTCAAGGAGTTCAGCTAAGTGAGGTCGAACGGCGAGGGTGATTCGTGCATTTGGATATGCACTTCGGGTAGCCCTCCACACGCAACTCGCCATCACAACATCGCCAACCCAAGAAGGGCAAAGAATGATGATTGAGTTGGTCGCTTCAAGTTGCGGCATGTCGGTCATGTTGTATTCTACGCTTGTGCGCAAGGCAGTATTCCTAGATCGAGACGGAACAATCATTACCAATGAGGGTGACTTAGGTGATCCTGATGGTGTAGAACTCATTGAAGGTGCAAAAGAAGCCATCAGAATGCTCTATGACGCCGGCTGGCTACTCATCGTTGTGACCAATCAAGCTGGCGTTGCACGGGGGGCGTTTACGGAGGGTGACATTCACCTTGTGCACAATCGAATTGACGAACTCATCTCTTTTGATGGCGTCAACCCAATCGAACAATACTATTACTGTTGTTATCATCCTGAGGGCCCAGCCGCGGAATGGACATGCGACCATCCCAATCGAAAACCAAGGCCAGGCATGCTTAGAGAAGCGATGCTTGCTCACGATATTGATGGCACACAGTCGTGGATGATTGGTGATACCGCAAGAGATATTCAGGCGGGAAACGCCTGTCATTGCAAAACAATTTGGCTTACAGGTCAGAACAGGGTGACAGACGAAACTACCCCAATGTTGTTTGCTCCACAACTCATTGATGCTGCGAAGTTCATCCTTGCGGAGTCACAGATCAGTTAATCCCCAAAGCACGTTTTGACTGCTCGGGCAGAAGAGATAAACCGACTGTCGAGTGGAACAAGTCGTTGTTTATGGGCTGCTTCAAGAATTGCTTGTGTGCCTATATGGCCATCCTTTAGCACAACCATCTTGTTGAAATCGCCCTCAAGCGCGCATCCAAATGCAGCCGTTGCAAATGTCGTTGCGAGCAAGCGGTCGACCGAAGACGGTTCACCGCCACGCTGAATGTGCCCAAGTGCAGTCGTTCTCGATTCGATGCCAGTTCGTTGTTCGATGTCATACGCGACTTGTCTGCCGATGCCACCTAAGCGAATTGGGTCTGGACTTGTTTCGATGCGTTCGGAGACAACTTTCGTTCCGTTTTTCGCGTGAGCACCTTCTGCACATGCAATGATGGAAAACCCTGAGTGATCACCTTTTCGCTGCGACACAAAATCACAAATATTATCGATTTCGTATGGGATTTCTGGAATCAGAATGACATCTGAACCAGATGCAAGCCCACTTGCAAGCGTGAGCCAGCCGGCATTTCGTCCCATGAGTTCGCAGACCATGACGCGTTGGTGACTGTCACCCGTTGAGTGCAGTCGATCAAGCGCCATCGTTCCGATGCGAGTTGCAGTCGTAAACCCAATGGTGATGTCAGTTCCGTAGATGTCATTGTCAATGGTCTTTGGAATGCCAATGCAAGGCAAGCCCTGTTCGATGAGCGGTGCAGTGCAAGTGAATGTGCCATCACCACCAATGATAAAAAGGACATCGATGTTGTTGGACTCGACAGTTGCCATGCACTTGTCGATTGCATTCTCGTATACACCATTTCCCTCGCTGTCTTTTCCGGTGTAATACCGTTCAGGAGCACATCGGTTGTTCGTGCCAAGGATGGTTCCGCCTCTACTTAAGATGCCGGACAAATCTTCCACACCAAGTCTCTTCGTGCGGTTTTCAATGAGCCCCTGGTATCCATCTTCAATGCCAATGATGTCGATGCCGCCCTTGGTCAGCGCCGCCTTGCCAATACCGCGAATTGCCGCGTTGAGTCCAGGGCAGTCGCCGCCACCCGTTAAAATTCCGATTGTCTTTATTGCGGTCATTTAAAAATTCTGTGTTGTTGGCCGTACTGCGATTTCGCCAAGTTCGACATGAGAGGGTGTGCTTAAAGCAAATGCAACACTCTCTGCAATGTCATGAGGAAGGAGTGGATGTTCATAATTGTCCATCGCTGATTGGAATTGCACTCTCGACTGTTCATGTGTAACAGATGATGGTAATTCTGTTTTGACGAGTCCTGGCATGATGGTGGTCACTTTGATGGTGTTGCCATCTTTTGTACTTCGCTCACTTAAATCGAGTTGAAGCCCTTCTGAGATTGCCCTCACTGCGTGCTTTGTGCCGCAATACACAGCGGCACCAGCGAAGATTCTTCGACCTGCTGTAGAACCGATGTTGATGATGTGCCCAGTCCCTTGTTTAAGCATTTGGGGTAAGACAGCAGCGATGCCATTGAGCAACCCCTTAATGTTCACGTCGACTGTGTTATGCCAATCATCAAGATGGCACCGCGTCATCGATGCCATGGGAAGAATGCCTGCATTGTTGACGATGGCGTCGATGGAACCGAACTCAGAAAGTGCTCGCTCAGCAAGATGCATGACATCATCGCTTTTTGTCACATCACATTGGAGGGGTATGACATGCTTGCCACACTCAGAAGCAAGCGCTTGAAGTTTGTCTTCTCTTCGCGCGGCGATGATGAGTCCCTTCGCATTTTTTGAGAGTTTTTGAGAACATCATGTTTTCGACTTTGTTTCACAATGTGCTTAAAACTATGTTTAAAATGATTTTTGGGTCATGTCTGACATTTCATTTTTGTTTTTTTGTTTTGACAAAAAAGTCTAAAACATATTCGAACAATTATCAGAAAGTCACCTAAAACTCAATCAGAATCATGTCGTAATGGTCTATAAATCATTTTGTTTACCTACTTAAGAGGTCTGAGACCCAGCCGAGAGTATAGGATTTCAAATTTCCTCCCTAAGAACAACTTTTTTGACCAAAAAAGTGATTGTTTTTTGACAAAAAAGTCACTTAAAAAAAAGAGCGACCTTTTTTACGACCTATGGGCTAACGC
>JAKVBR010000006.1:0-10642 GCA_022447165.1 Phycisphaerales bacterium
CCACATCGATAACATCATTCGCAAGTCCATTTCGCTTGGACTTGACCCACTTGACGCTCTTGCCATTTCAACCATCAATTGTGCAAGACACTACGAACTTAGCCATCTCGGTTCAATTGAAGATGGCAAACAAGCGAATTTCATCGTCTTTAATGACTTAAATGACATCCATGCAACGCAAGTATGGCACTCAGGCAGGTGCGTCGCTAAAGATGGAGTCATGACTGAACATCTAACATCTCAAACCGATTGGACGCCAGCATTTAACACTGTACATCTTCCAGCGTCACTATCAATCAACTCATTTTGCATTCAGACTGAATCGAAGAAGATTCGAGTCATCGGAATTCTTGATGGCCAACTTGTAACTGACGAGTTACACATCGAAGCACAGAAAGTTGGTCATGAAGTCGTTGCAAATCCAACAGAAGATGTGCTTAAACTAGCAGTCATTGAACGGCATCGTGGCACGGGAAACATTGGAATTGGCTTTGTAAAGGGGTTTGGATTCTGTGGCGGTGCTCTGGCTTCAACTGTTGGGCATGACGCTCATAATGTTGCAGTTGTTGGTGATAACGATGAAGATATGTTCATCGCTGCAACTGCCCTTGGTGAAGCGGGCGGTGGGCAGTGTGTTGTTTCAAGCGGAAAACTTAAAGCGTTGTTACCACTGCCGATTGGTGGACTGATGTCAGACGCAGACCCAGAAACTGTGATTCAACAACAACAAGATGTTCTCAATGCGGCACACCAACTTGGTTGCACAATGGAAGACCCCTTTATGCCGCTCAGTTTCCTCCCGCTTTCAGTTATCCCCTCACTCAAACTCAGCGACCTAGGCATTGTTGATGTCAATCAGTTCAAACTAGTTCCCCTTGGAGTCGATGATGAGTAAGGCAACGATGATAGAGCAAGCACGCAGCCAAGCAAAACGTGCGCGTAAAGGTGTAATACCTTGGATTTATTGGGGTGTTGCTGCGACATTTTATCTTTATGAATTCTTTGCAAGAGTTGGACCGAGTGTCATGGAGTCCACGTTCGGCGCTATGCTGGATGTCGTTTCTAATGGACAAAGTTACTCGGCAGAGAATTATCATTTCGCGCTTATCCTTCTTCCATTTTCAATAGGAATAGGAACAGTGCTTTGTTATTGGCTGAAGGAAACTGCTGACTCATGAAAATCGCACTCGCGAGTTGTACCGATTTACCTGGCTGGGAGATTGACGATGCCCCACTCATTGAATCACTTCAATCAAAAGGTGTTGATGTCCATCAACCCGCTTGGACAGAAGATATAAACTGGGAACAGTTTGACGCAACCATTATCCGAACGACTTGGGATTACCACCTTAACATTGACGCATTTTTGGGCTGGGCAAATCGTGTGCCTAGATTGTTCAACAACGCAGCAATCGTGAGATGGAACTCGAGTAAATCGTATCTCAAAGAGTTGGAATCAAAGGGTGCAGTCATTGCTCCGACCGTTTGGATTCCAAAAAATGCTGAATGTTCTATCGAAGAGATTATGGATCGTTTTGATACTTCATATGGTTTTATCAAGCCGCAAATCGGCGCATGCGCTTCGGACACATTTCGATTTGATCGTGAAAACTATGACAACGCCCAGTCATTTTTAAACGAACGAACTTCTATGGACATGATGGTGCAACCATACATCGAGAGCGTTGAAACAGTTGGTGAACTCACTGCGATGTACATTGCTGGCACATTCTCGCATGGCGTGCAAAAGATTCCAGTTAAGGGCGACTACAGAGTTCAAGATGACTTTGGGGCGAAGGATATGCCCTACACATTTACTCAAGATGAAATCAAACTCATGGATGAACTTCTTACGCTAGTACCAAACTATGATTCGCTACTTTATGCTCGATTTGATTTCCTCAAGAGTCATAACGGGAGCATGCTACTCAACGAACTTGAACTGATTGAACCATCGATGTTCTTCCGACATTGTTCTCAATCACCACAACTTTTTGCGGATGCAATAATCAATGCCGTAAAGAACTCATTATGATGTTGCGATGATAAAATGGCATCTATGCGTACTTTCAGTTGCTCTGTTGTTTTCTTGCAAAATCGAAGATACTCCAGTAGTACATCCAGTGTCAATTCAAATCCCAGACACAACGCACATCATCGAGTTAGTCCCAGTTTCGACAGAAAATGGGACTGTGTTTTGGATTGCGAAAACTGAGTTGACTTGGGATGTTTATGACACGTTTTTACAAATCGTAAACAGTCCTGAAAATCTTTATGCAGAAGTCGACGCCATCACAGGACCAACCCCTGCGTATGCTTCAGTTGATCGTGGATTTGGCCGGTCAGGGTATCCAGCGATATCAATGTCTGCACAGGCGGCTGATGCATTTTGCGTTTGGCTTACGAAAGCAACTGGAACAATCTTCACCATACCAACGCTTGAGCAATACGAAGCAGCAAATGCAGGTGGAGGCACTTCTTGGCATCAGTTCAACTCAGAAAAAACGACACATCCAGTTGGAACCAAAGAACCAAACTCACTTGGCATTTATGACATTGAAGGCAACGTTGGCGAATGGATCATGACTGAGGATGGTCACAGGGTCGTAGGTGGCAGTTTTAGGGACTCTGATGAAGCCCTTGGAACAAAGACAATGCTCACACCCATTCCAGAATGGAACAAAACCGATCCTCAACTCCCTAGAAGCCCTTGGTGGCTTGCAGATGCTGATTTCGTCGGTTTGAGAGTCGTCATCAATGCTCACCCCAGCGAGAAATCAAGCAACAGATAGGAAACTTTGAGCATCAAAGCATCGTACCTTTCTCTATGATGGGGGTCATTCATAAGGACTATTCAATGAACGAAAATGACGTAACACGAAGAGACTTTGTTAAAACTGCAACAGTTGCTGCTGCTGGCGCAACTGCTCTTTCTGGTCTTCCAGCATGGGCTGTTCAAGAAAACAGAGAGCCAATCAAAATTGGCTGTATTGGTTGTGGCGGCCGTGGAACAAGTGCAGTAAATCAAGCGCTTAACGCCAGTGAGAACTCCGTGATCTGGGCATTAGGTGACGCGTTTGAAGACAGATTAACAAGTTCCATGAACACGTTAGTTGGAGAAAAGGGCGATCGTGCTGAAGTTCCTAAAGAGCGTCGATTCGTTGGGTTTGATGCTTATCAAAAAGTTATCGACTCAGGTGTAGACGTGGTTATTCTGACGACGCCACCGCACTTCAGACCACAACACATTGCCGCTGCAGTCAAAGCGAAGAAGCATGTGTTCTGCGAGAAGCCAATGGCAGTTGATGGCTCTGGCGTTCGCAGAGTCATGGAGTCTGCAAAACTCGCTAAGGAAAACGGGACTAATCTCATGTCTGGTTTCTGTTGGCGATACAACTACCCACTCCGCGGCGTCTATGAGCAACTTCACAATGGCGCTATTGGTGATGTTCGCTCTGCATTTTCAACATATTACTCATCACCTCTTTGGAGAAAGCCAAGGAAAGATGGATGGAGTGATATGGAATGGCAGATGAGAAACTGGGTTCATTTTGATTGGCTCTCAGGAGATCACATCGTTGAACAAGCGTGTCATTCAGTTGACAAACTTAACTGGGCGATGAATAACGAGCCCCCAGTTAGCGCAACTGCAGTTGGTGGCCGCGAAATGCATACTGCTCTTGAAACTGGAAATGTATACGACCACTTCGGTGTCGTGTATGAATACGCTGATGGCAGAAGAGCTCACCTGCATTGCAGGCAAATGCCATTCTGTTACAACGACAACAACGACTTTATCGTCGGTGCTAATGGCATCTGCAATGTCAATGCATGGACTGGTTCTCCTGATCTCATTGGCCCAAACACGAATTGGAAGTATGAGGGTGAACAACCCAACATGTACCAAGTCGAACACAATGAATTGTTTGAAGCGATTCGTGGCGACAGACCAACCATTAACGATGGCGACTTTATGGCACAATCAACCATGATGTCTATCCTTGGTCGCGAAGCAGCATACACTGGTCAACGTGTCATGTTTGAGGACGCACTGAACAGCACGACTGTCCTTGGTCCAAAGGAATATGCGTTCACAGATTACGCGATTCCAGAAGTTGCGACGCCTGGCAAAACAAAACTCAACCGGGCGTAAGTAATCAAATAGTTTTAATCAAAAAGGGCCTGCCAATTGGCAGGCCCTTTGTATCTATAAGGACAATTAAGATTTTGGGATTGCCTTGTTTGGGTAAGCGATAAGGAAGAGTACGAGACACGCTATCGCGCCCCACATCGGAATTCCAAAGAGTTTGTCGTAATGCATAACGCCATCAACCGTTGCCCATCCTGCGACCCAGCCCGCAACAAGGGAACCCACAATAATGCCGATTCCGATGACAACTAAGTTGAACAAGTTTTGTCCACTGGCCTTAACGTCCGCAGACATTTGTTCATCAACAACCATAAACGCTACGAAGATAAAGCAACCGAAGCAGAGACCATGGAGCAAGATGCCACCAATGACCATTGCCAGTTGCATTTCACTTGCTGAACCCTCAACTGTTCCAACTGATTGGAACAAGAAGAAACGAAGTGCATACGCAACGAGACCAATTGCAAGCAAACTCTTCCGATTAAACGTCACTGCAAGAATTGGCATTAAAGCAAGAACGACAATCTCAGACATTTGACCTAGAGTCATCAGTCCACCACCGCCAACGCCAAAGATATTGTTAATCCATGTTGCAATTCCTGCCTCGGAACCGGCCTGAACTTGTTGGACAAAGGGTGCTGTGTGCACAAAGTAAAACTGGTGAATACAACTGACAGGCACTGCAATCAAAAACAATGTGATGAGCGGTTGAAAACGAATTTCGCTGAGGGCTTTTGCACTTGCATTCGTTGACTCTTCCCTATTCGGTGGAGTCGAAGGCAATGTAAAGCAATACAAGCCCATCAAAACACCGAGCGCAGCACTTAGTTTAAATGCCATCATAATGCCCGCATTCTGTGCATTGATTTGCGCTGACTTCGCAGCAGCAAGAGCATCACCAGTTAACTCAGGATCAATCGCGGGCGTGCAATTGTGGAGCAAGTATTGCCCAATGCAAATCCCAACAGCAATCCAGCCAACAGTACCCCACACCCTCACTTTCCCAAAATCTTTATCTCTATCAGGCAAGTGATGGAATGAAAGGGAATTCGTTAATGCTAATGTGGGTGCATATATCAGCGAATACATCAGCGAGAACAGTAAGAACATTTGATATGTGTTAATCCATGACAACTGCCAAATCAGTATGCCGCCAAGAATGTGACAGATACCAAGAAGTTTCTCGGTATTCATCAGGCGGTCAGCAAACTGTCCTGCAATAAACGGTCCGAGCACCGCACCAATACCACCAACCATAAAGATTTCACCGATTCGCGCACCTTCAAATCCGAGATGTCCAGAGAGGTAGTTCCACAAGAGTGGAAGCCACGCGCCCCAAATTGCATATTGCAAAAACATCATGAGTGATAGCCGAGGTATGATTGAACCCGATTGTGATTGCTGTGTTGTCATTGTGACTCCTTCATTCGTTAGTCAACAGTATCGGCAATCTAGTCCCCGTCTGCCCAGATGATGCCACCTTTAATGTGTTCAAGAAATTCTGGCTCGTAAAAACTTTGTTTCGTGTGACCGCCCCCTGTGTACCAACTTCGCCCTTTGTCAATCTGTTTTGTCCAAGCGATTGGTCTTCTGCCGTCTCCATCTTCAATTTCTAGAAGAATCGAGACGTTTTCTGGTTGCCGATCGTAGACATACCATTCATCCGTTCGCGTCCATGGATTCGGCAAATGGCATGTTGATGCATGGTGTTCATCGATGACGTCAACATCGAGTTCCTTAATCTGCCGATGGAAATCGAATTTCGCTCCGACGAGTTCATCGATGTACCAGTCGAATTCGTATTCACAATTTGTTGCTGCGTGAATACCAACAAATGCGCCGCCGTTCTCAACAAACTGTTGAAGAAAGTGCTGTTCTGTTTCATTCAGGACATCACCCGTTGTGCTTAAGAAAACGATGACGTCATACTCAATATCCACAACATCTGATGATGTTTCTGTATGTGTGACTTCATATCCAAGTTCTTGGCCAATCGTGGTAATTGCAGCAGCACCATCTGGAATTGAATCGTGGCGAAACCCTTCTGTCTTTGAGAAAATGACCAAATGTTTCGGCGTCGAACAACTTGCAAGCAAACATAAAAGAATCAGAGCTCTTCCCATGATTGTGTCTCCTGACTACGCAGCACTGCGTCAATAAACTTCATGCTTGCTAATCCTTCACGCTCATCAATGATGATGCCTTCCCCACCTTGCATGACATCTGCACATGCTCGGTAGATGTTCGCGAATGCTTCGATAAATCCTGCAGGATGCCCTGAGGGCGCCCGATTCACTGAACAGTGATACCGATGTTCAATACCATCTTGATCCAATGCTGTTAACACATCTGGCTCCGAGTGCGACCATATCATTGCACCTTTATCACCATACACATTGACTTCAACGTTGTTTCGCTCCCCTGTACTTACTTGTGAAACAACAAGATCACCAATGACTCCCTCTGACAGTTTCATTTGAACTGATGCGTGGTCATCTACTTTTCGTCCTGGCACGACAGAATGCACATCCCCGCGAACTGATTGGATGCATTGACCCGTGACAAACCTCGAAAGTTGTTCAGCATGACTTCCGATGTCACCAAGCGCTCCTGCTCCACAAAGGTCTGGATTCGTTCGCCACAATGCTTGCTTCTGACCTTCGTTCTCAATGGAATCTGAAAGCCACCCTTGCCTGTAACGAACACTTACATTTCGAACAGCGCCAATATCGCCATTTGCAATTCTTGATTTCATCTCACGAATCATTGGATAACCCGTGTAGGTGTATGTCATTGCGAGTAACTGAGGCGAGTTTGAAGCGATCTCAGCAAGCGCTATTGCCTCACTAAGCGTTCTAGTCATCGGCTTGTCAAGAACAACATGAAATCCTGATTGGATTGCTGCGGTTGCTATCTCAGCGTGAGAATCATTTGGCGTCACAATAGAAACGCAATCAATGTTGCCCTGTTCTGCATCGAACAGTTCTTGCCATGTTCCATATGGTCTTGCCAACCCAATCTCGTTACCCGATTGAATCGCACGTTCCGGATCTGAGGAAAGCGCGCCAGCAACGAGTTCGTATCTTTCGTCAAGTCGCATCGCCATTCTATGGATTTCCCCGATGAATCCCCCGATTCCCCCGCCGACCATGGCAACGCGAATCTTACTCACTATCTTGCTCCGAAAATGCAGCATCAAACGCAGCACCGCTTGGTGGGATGACATCAACACTTCGTAAGTGTTCGAGTGATTCAATCGCACCTTGCCGTCTGTCCATGCCTTCATCTTCCCATTCAACTGAGAGCGGTCCATCATATCCAAGCTTATTTAATGCACGAATGATGTCATCAAAATCAACATCACCGCGACCAACTGAGCGGAATTCCCAGCCCCTCTTGGGATGACCAAATGGAAGATGCGAACCGAGAACCCCACGAGAGCCATCAAGTCGCACAGTGACATCCTTTGCATGCACATGAAAGATGTATTCATCAAAAGTTTCTAAAAACAGTGATGGGTCAATCCCTTGCCACACAAGGTGACTTGGGTCGAAGTTAAACCCGAATGCAGGGTGGTAATCCACTGCTTCTAATGCACGCTTTGCGCTTTCAATGTCATATGCTATTTCAGCAGGATGTACTTCAAGCGCAAACTTGACTTCATTCTTTTCAAACTCATCTAAAATTGGAATCCATCGTGTTTTGAAGTCTTCATAGCCCGCATCGACTGTCTCTTGTGATGTTGGGGGGAAAAAGTAAAACTTTCCCCAAATAGATGAGCCAGTAAATCCATTAACAACCGGCACGCCAAATGATGCTGCAGCTCTTGCTGTTTGCTTCATTTCTTCTGCCGCTCTCTGGCGAACACCTTCAGGATCGCCATCGCCCCAAACATGCTCTGGAATGATTGATTGATGACGGTCATCAATCTCATCACAAACAGCTTGCCCAACAAGGTGGTTACTGATTGCAAAACATTCCAAACCGTGCGTCTTCAGTTGTTCCCATTTTTGCTTGAGAGCATTTCCAGAAGCATGCACATCAAAGTGATCTCCCCAGCATGCAAGTTCTAGCCCGTCATAACCGCAGGACGCAGCAAACTCAGCCATCTCATCAAGTGGTAGATCTGCCCATTGTCCTGTGAAAATCGTAATTGGTCTTGTCATGTTCCCTCTCTTCGATCAATCGAGTGGTGTGATGACAATGTTGCGATAGGAAACGACATCACCATGATCTTGCAAAGCGATGTGTCCTGTCTTGGCCATTCCATATAGAGGCATGTCCTTAAACTTACTCTCAGCGACTCGCCGCTTCCAGTCGTCAGACCATAGTTCGTACTCAAGTAGTTTTGTTCCATTGAGCCAATGCTCTACATGTGCCCCGTCGACAACGAGTTTCACATGGTTCCATTCGCCTGCTGGCTTTGTGACATCTTTGATTGGTGCATGCAGGGCGTAGTTTGATCCAGCACTTGTTTTTGGATTCAGACCATTAGCATGTGCGACATTATCAAGTACCTGCATTTCAGGACCGCCTAGCCAAACATAGTCGTGGTCTTCAGACACACGAAAGAATATACCGCTGTTTCCGCCAGGAGCGACTTTCCAGTCGAGTTCTAAAATGAAGTCGTCATACTGTTCATGTGTAATGATGTCACCCCCACCTTTTGTATGAGTCAATACGCCATCTTCCCATTGCCAACCCGCAGGCAACGAATCTTTCTTATAACCTCGCCACTCAGGATGAACAGTCTTACGAGGACCACATGCAGAACAAAATGAGACAAACAATAGTAAAACGATGATTTTATGCATATGAGAAGGGTACCATGAACTTAACGACAGGTGCATTGCTGATAGCTTCAAATCAAGTTTGCCTAGTTTAACGCAAGAAATTGTTGATTTTGCAGAAAAAGTCAAGTTAATGCTTGACATAACCGCCTCATTCATGCATTCTGCATGTGTGGCAAAGGAATTTGCTACAAAAGAGAGTGGAGATAGAGATACACTCAAACAATTTAGCTCTTTCTCAGGACAGTTCTGTGCTATTGCATTGAGCTCCCTTACAAGGTTGGTAAGCACCTCATTGCTTACCGAGGTTAGCATGGTGTCGACAGCCTGCTAACGGGAGGAACAACGTTTTTTAATTAGATTGATATGTCGAAATCAATCTAGAGAAGAGATAAGAGGAAATTATTATGAAAAAGCTATTAGCTTTAATTTCAGCGGCAGCACTTACAAGTGTTGCAACAGCAGATGTCACAATTGACCTAGCGGGTATTTACTCGATGAACGGTGCAGGTGACGCTGAGAATACTGTACTTTCATTAGATGTTGGTGCAGGTATGAATGTCATTGGTATTTCATACTCTGATGTAAGTGGCATGGGCATTGATGCAGATGGTGCTGACGGCGGTCCATCATGGGGTAATGAAATGAGAACACTCGTCACTAACTCTGCTAGTGAAGGTGTTAACTGGGGTTACTTCCCAGCTGAAGGTAGTGGTTCTGCTGGTGGTCCTTGGAGTGCTGACGATGCTTCATATGATCTTGTTGCTTTAGAACTCGATTTCGTTACTGGTGACGATGGTCTTGTATTCGTAGAGTTTTATGAAGGTTACAACGATCATGCTGGTGCAGACGCTATGTACACAAGTGGTACACTCACTATTCATACTGCTGCAATCCCAGCACCAGGTGCAATTGCACTTCTTGGTGTAGCAGGACTTGCAACACGTCGTCGTCGAAAATAATTCGACTCGACTAGTAAGTTTTACAGCTTTGTAAACAAACAACGCCTTAGCTTCGGCTAAGGCGTTGTCTATTTGATTTTACCTATTCTGTGAAGAGTGTTCGGCGACACATCAAGCAATGTTGACTTTGAGCGATCCGTCCAATGCACAGTTGCTTTGACTCCCTCAGAATGAGAGCCAAGCCCAAAATGAGGGTGCGGACTGTTTGAAGAAGCGTAACCACTACTACTCTGAATGGACTTGTAATACACTTCACCAGACTTAAGTGTTAACTGAATTGTTGCTCCAATCGCAGGCGCACCATGCTCGTCTCTAACATCAAACGCAATCCAATTGTTTAATTGACCTGAATCACCTGTGTTGAGTAATACATTGGTTGGCGCATCTTTATTCACAACAATCACATCGAGTTGCCCATCACGATTGATATCGCCTACTGACGCACCGTGGGCTGAATACAATAACGGCTTAACAGTTCCACCAAGGGGCTCAACGAGATTAAACCTTGTCCCAGTATTTTGAAACAACAAATTTGGTTCTGCTAACCAATCATCTGTGAATTGATCTGCTTGCCAACGCACTCTTCCAGTTGCTTCGTACAAATCAAGAAGGGAGTCATTGTTAAAATCAGCAAACAATACAGCCCACCCCGTGAGCGTTCGGGTATCTGCTGCGAGTCCTAGTCGAGCTGTTGAATCGCTAAGTACACCATTGTGGTTGACAAACAACGAATCCGTCTC
>JAKVBR010000006.1:10652-11981 GCA_022447165.1 Phycisphaerales bacterium
ACAACGTGGAAACATATAAATCTAAATCTGAATCGTTGTCAATATCTGCAAACTCTACCCCCATACTTGCTTTCATTTTCCCTGTATTGTCAACCGCACACCCGTAGATTAAGGCTTCATCGACGTACTGATTATTGCCTTGGTTAATCCAAAGTGAATCATTCATGCCATCATTCGCAACGAAAATGTCATTTAATCCATCTTCGTTGATATCACCAACACCAATACCAAGACCTGTCCCTTGACTGCTTTCGATGCCGCAAGAAGAAGAGATATCAACAAATTTGCCATCTCCTAGGTTTTCATAGAGCGTGTCAGAAATCGGAGCGTCATATGCAATTGGATTGCAATAATCTCTTCGGTTTGCTTCGGAAAAACACTGAATTTCATCTTCAGGAAGCCAATCTAGATAATTTGTTACGAATAAATCCAAGTCGCCATCATTGTCGCTATCAAAAAAAGATGCACATGCAGAAAAAGCATCTCCTCCGACGCCCGCTTCAATTGTCACATCGCTAAAAGTCCCATCTTGATTGTTTTTTAGCAGTGTGTTCCTGCCGAGATTAGTGACATAAATATCTACAAAACCATCATTGTTGTAGTCACCAGTGGCAACACCGATGCTATAAGAAGTTTCACGTATACCGCTTTCTTGTGTCACATCAGAAAACAACCCCTGCCCATCGTTTTCATATAACTTGTCAGTGTAGGTAGGGTCTAACTCACCTTCAAGCACGTTTCCCTGAGTTAAGTAAAGGTCGAGATCCCCATCTCGGTCAAAATCTAACAACGCCGCGCCACCACCCATGGTTTCTATGATGTAAAAGTTTCCCGCTGATCCAGAGTAATATTCAAAATCAACTCCAACTTGATGAGCAACATCTTCAAACCACGGTAGCGTTGTATCTGTAACAGGTTTATCTTGATTATTTATTGGTGGTGTTGTTTCTGGCAAGTCATTAGAACATCCAATCATGACCAGAATCAATATGGAAATGGTAGTGACTCGCATTACTGCATCCGTTTTACTTCATTTAACTTTTCAATCAACATGTCATTTACAGGAAGTAATTGAATATTTTGAATCAAAAACGCTTCTGCAGATGATATGTCTCCATCATCTAGTAATTGATTCGCGCCTTGTAAAATATATTCCTGAGCATGTTCATTTTGCTGCAATGCAAGCACTTTTGCCAATTTCTGGAACAAAACTGGATTCCCTCCACTCAAGCTAATAGAATTTTCGTAACACTCTACAGCCTTGTTTAGTATGTTTTGATCTTTGCCTTGAGCAAACTCTGTGTGCAAATCACCATATACAACCCAATA
>JAKVBR010000006.1:11991-20601 GCA_022447165.1 Phycisphaerales bacterium
AATAAGAGAACACTGCACTATCGGGGTTTGGCTCTTCCTGTAACACGTTTTCAGCCTCAAGCAACTTGTTTTGCGTCATATAGACATGTGCTAATCCAGACCTCACATTTGAGTTAGAAGGGTCAACCTCGAGAGCCTTCTGTAAATATTGAAAAGCGCGCTTGTAATCACCTGCGTCTAGAAGCGCCAATGCTTGCTCTGCAATCAATTTCTCACCCGTTGCAAGTAATGCAATCTCATCAAACCATGGATCTGCCCATTGTTCTGGAAGAGGTTCACTCTGTTCCAAAGCCATTTCTAACTGTTCATGCTGCCCAAGATGACGATATGCTTGAGATAACAAAAGATAGATATACCCCGGAGGTGTGTCTTGTTCTAGCTCTGAGTTTAATAGTTCAACAACTGCTTCGTAGTTTTGCTCTTGAAGCAGTATTTGGGCTTCAACTGCAACAAGTCCATCAATTGTTTTATTTGCTCGCTTTGCGTGCTCTATTGCTAAGTGAGATCCTTGCAACTCACCCTTTGCAAGTTTCCATTCCGCAAGCCGCCGCCAACCATAAGCAAAATTGAAATTGCTCAGAAGCAATCCCTCGAGTTCTTGAATCGCTTCTTCTGGCTTGTTTAACCTCCACTTTGAAATAGCTTGCCGATAGGCAATTTGTGGAGCATATTCATAATTTTCCCATTTGCTGAGTAAAAAGGTTGAGGCTGCAACTGACTCTTCAAAGTACGCATTCGCGAGCAATGCGGAGGCATGCCTTGCCCAGTGATCTGCATTATGCGGATTCTGAACGATACTACCCACCGAGTTTTTAATCAATTCTTGAATCAGTGGATCAGCTTCTTGAAGTGACGACGGAATTGGAACCACGACTCTTTCTGGACCTGCATTCTGTGGAGAATTTTCAGTACAGGAACAAAAAAATATGGTCGACATGCAAAATAAAACGGCAAGAAATGAAATTCTCATCTCAGTAGTTTACAAGAAGTCAAAAGTTTGCAAATACGATTATCATTCACTTATGGATTATTTAACTCAAGAAGAACACGCAAAACTCACGGAAGAACTTGAGACACTTATTGGCTTAAGAAGCGAACTATCAGACCGTATTGGACGCGCTCGTGAGCTTGGTGATTTGAAGGAAAATGCTGACTATCACGCCGCCAAAGATGAGCAAGGTCACAACGAGCGAAAGATTAAGGATCTTGAAGAACGACTCGCAAATGCTACCGTTGCAGATACTGAACATGTTCCAGATGACATGGTCTTCTTAGGCACAACTGTCAGGTTAAAAAATCTCTCAAACAACAAAGAAGATTTGTATCAACTTGTTGGCGAATCCTCTGGACGATTTGATTTGGATTACATGGAAGTGACTTCTAGTTCTGAACTCGGAAAAGCACTTTTCAAAGCTCGCGTGGGAGAAACCATCGGCGTGAACCTCCCTGCTGGCCGCACTCAATTCGAAATTGTATCGATCGAATAACTGCAAAAGCACTTTTTCTTGCCCAACACTTTTCCGCAGTTATCGACATAGGGTCTGGTCCAATAGTTTTGGACAGTGTTCCCGACGCCATGCATAAAGGCAAGCAACAAGCATGACTTTGCTAACCCACAATATGGCAAACTCCGGCAAATGGCTAAAGACCCACGTTTGCGGTTTCAGAACGAGCCAATCAAATGTCGAATAAACAGACCAACCTGCCATATCAAACAATGTTGATAAGCCACTCACCATGAGTGCTTCGGATGGGTCAATTGACCAATGTTCCCATACAAAGCCGGTGAGTTGGAGTACCACAATCGGCAAAACTACAATCATTTGAAGGACCACTCCGTGCAGAATGCCAACTACACGATGATTTTGCTTGCGAAAGGCTACCGCACTTGTCGATACGGCAAATATGATGAAGAACGCCATGATTGCTGGGTACATATAGAGGAAGGGTAACACACTATGGAAACACTCATCATTGCTATTGCTGCTGGACTGGGATTTGTGATTGCCTATCACACCTATGGAAAGTGGCTCGGGAAAAAAGTGTTCGAATTGTCCTCGAGTGCAATCTGTCCTTCTGAAGCACTAGAAGACGGGCATGATTTTGTTCCCACTAAAAAATCCGTCATTTTTGGGCATCACTTCACTTCTATTGCTGGAACTGGGCCAATTGTTGGACCAGCCATCGCTGTGATGTGGGGCTGGCTACCCGCTCTGCTTTGGGTCGTGCTTGGATCGATTTTCGTTGGCGCAGTCCATGATTTTGGTTCACTCGTTGTCAGTTTAAGGAACAAGGGTCAAAGTGTTGGAGACATTGCAGGCAGATACATATCACCGAGAACACGTTTTCTGTTTCTACTCGTGTTGTTTCTTGGTTTAACAGTCGTACTCGCTATCTTTGGACTCGTCATCGCTGCGGTACTCAAAATGTATCCCGCTGCGATTTTTCCGTGCCTTGTTCAAATCCCAATTGCGATTGGTATTGGCGTTCTGTTGTACCGGAAAGGTGCGGGCATTCTCATACCTTCCATCATCGCGCTTACACTCATGTACCTCAGTGTTATCTATGGTGATGTCGGAATTTTAAAATCCATCAACGTGTACCTTGCTGGTCTTCCGCTCATCGTATGGGTTGTCATATTGTTGTTCTATTCATTTATCGCGTCTGTGTTGCCTGTATGGACGCTCTTGCAACCACGCGATTACATCAATGCGCTACAACTGTTTTCAGTTCTCATCCTGATCGTTGTTGGGATCGTTGCAGCAGCATTTTTTGGTGGCGCGCCAATTGAAGGGACAAGACCAGAGTTAACAATTGCCGCGCCAATGATTGATATCGATCCCGCTGACGCACCGCTGATCTTCCCCTTCTTGTTTATCACAATCGCTTGCGGTGCATGTAGCGGATTCCATTGCCTCGTCGCAAGCGGAACTTCTAGTAAACAAATGAAATGTGAGAACGATGCAATGTTTGTTGGATTTGGAAGCATGCTCACTGAGGGCTTTCTCGCAACCCTTGTCATCCTCGCTTGCGTTGCTGGTCTTGCCCTTGGTATCCCCAGCGACAGTGGCACATTGCTAGGAACTGAGGCGTGGGAAGCACGGTATGCCTCTTGGACAACTGCAGGCGGACTTGGTGCTAAAGTTGGAGCATTCGTAGATGGTTCTGCCAACTTCATCGCGTCGATTGGCATCCCACACGCCTTTGGAATTGCACTGATGGGTGTGTTTGTTGCATCATTTGCTGGTACAACGCTAGATACAGCGTGCCGGCTTCAGAGGTATGTTGTGCAAGAGATTGCTGCAACCCCCACATTTAAACTGAATGCCCTTACAGGGAAATACATGGCTACAACTGTGGCTGTCATCACAGCGTTCTTTTTGGCCTCTATACCTGTAAATGGGCCGTGGACGCTCTCTTCAATGGGAACAGGTGGACTAATCCTCTGGCCGATGTTTGGAGCAATAAATCAACTGCTCGCAGGACTCGCTTTTCTTGTCATTACGGCATACATTTGGAGAACAAAAAAACCACTTTGGTTTATCCTCCCGCCTACGCTCTTTATGCTCTGTATGCCACTCTGGGCGATGATTATGCAGGCATTCTTTGGTACAGCTGCAGAAGCCAGTTGGTTGGCACAAGAACGATGGGGACTGTTGTTCATGGCCTGTGCAACCATTATTTTAGAATGCTGGATTATTGTTGAAGCATTTCACTGCATTAAAAAAGCCCCCGCTCAAATGAGCGGGGGCAAGTAGAAGTAAAGGTTAAAACGTTATTCGCATGGACCCCAAGAAGAAATGACTTCAAGGAGGTCTGTCACATTGACTGTTCCATCACCGTTGATATCACTTGCACAAGTACATGGTCCCCAGTCAGAAATGACGATTAAGAGATCACTCACATTGACAAGTCCACTGTCGTCAATGTCAGCTGGACAATCATTATTATCGCCGCCAAGACCATAATTATTCCAATAGATGTTCCGTGTTTCATTAACAAAATTAGCGCCGTCATACCATTGAACATTCAATAACACTTCAATGCCTTGACCTTGTTCAATTGAAAGACTTGTGATCCGGTGTCCAAGCCCAGTGCCTGCGCCCATTGATGCGAGCGGGTTATCTGGAGTCACAAACCAAACTGCGTTATCAAGTGAGACACCGGCAGCACTGTTAAATCCGGCACTATCAAAACCAAGAATGTTTGGAAGACCAGTAGCAGCATCGTCAGTGCCAATGGTGACGTAAGAATCATAAACGAGATCATCGCCTACAAGAGGATCTAATGCTCGGTCATGGGCTAGATCTGCACCATACTCCGATTGATGTACTTCAACAAGTGAAGCACTACCATCAAACTCCGCATTGCTCAATCCGCGAATTTGAAGAAGATCAACGCCTTCACCAAAAACTGCAACCATTCGAGTATTAGGGTCTGTACTAGGAAAGAACAAATCAAACGTTTCCATTGCTTGACCATCGGAACGTGACCACATTCTTAACTTGTAATTCAACTCATCAGCACCTGAACCACAAGAAACGTCGTCGCAAGTTGTGTTGTCGCCGTACCAACTGCCTGAGCAGTCTTCCAATAATGTGATGGAACAATCGATTCCTATACAGCAAGCACCTAGTGCACAGCCTACTGAGTTACAGTTCGTTTCATCACCTGCGTAATCGCCACCTGCTTGCTGGCAATCATCTTCTTCGTACTCATAGCAAGTGCCTGACACGCAGCAAGCGCCTTGTGGAGCAACACAAGATGATGTTGCACAAGATGAGTTGTCACCCTGCCAGATACCACCACCTGCGTTACAGTTTGTTTCGTAAATCTCAACGCATCCATTACCCACACAGCATGCGCCAGTTGGCGCTTGGTTTGAGCAAGACAAACAATTGATTGAATTTGCGAATGAGTCAATCTCGTTTATTGAACCTGAGTTAAATTGATTCGCGCAGACAAGGTAAGGGTTCATCGTATAACTCGTACAGTTACAGTGCCCAGCGCCGAAGTTATGTCCTAATTCGTGGGCTGACAAATCTGTTGTGCAGCCGAAACTTCCACAGCAATCTGATTGAGCGAGTCCATATGCTTGACTTGAGCAAACTGCACCGAGCCATGCAATGCCAATTGTGCCATTTTGAAGGCTCTTGCCTGTGAACAAGTGAGCAACATCTCGCTGAATACTACCTTGGTTGTTATACCATTCGTTTCCAAACTCACCTAACAATACTTCAGCGTTTGATGAAGTATAAGGGTCGTTTGAAGATGATCGAACGATGATTGCTGTAATCTCGAATTTGATTGCAACATCTTCTTCGTACTGCGTATTGATAGCATTAACAACTTGTTCAATGCGTGTTTCAGTATTGCTTCCCCAATCTTGATAATACTCATAATCCGTATCAACGCCAAGTTGAGCCGTACAAATGACGTCTCCAAAATGAGATGTATCATTGTTCGCTGTGTCAACAGCTAACATTTCAAGAACTTTGCCAACATCCATGTGGTCTGCAGCAGCACAAGTACCACCACTACTAATAATGTCAGAAGTAAAGTAGAACGCGTAAAGATCTGAGGCAGCACCTTTGACTTTATCACCGACAGGCTCCATCCAAAACTCAACATCTTCGCTCAATCGAATTCTCGCATGGAGTCCATCGTCCATTAATGAACCAGAAACAATACTGCCGGAATAGCCCACCGCTTCGCCTCGTAGTGTACGCATGGGTGATGGCTCAACTTCATAAAGTTCACCGTCATCATCTTGCATGAAGACCTGATAACCCTCAGCGCGAATTGAATGCGGCGCAAGGTCAATAGTTATGTGTTCTCTGCCGTAAGGAACTTCAATGACAATTGGTTCGCCAGGCAGTTGATTGATTTGTAAACGAGCATTCCAACTGTTTTCAAGTTGTAGGACTGCATTGATATTTTCTTCCAAACGTGTTACGCCGGGATTAAGAATTGGTGATGCAATCAATGTACTTGAACATCCAAGTGCCACACAAAGTGAAGTGACTGTGTAAGCCCATTTCGATAAACCAGTTGCCATGTCATTTCTCCTTGTTGAACGGCATCCCCTAAAACGTTTCAATGTGTACGAAAACAGACGATAGGTATGAATTCGCACAATTCCTCAAGTAGTTGCGAGAATCAACTCACAACCTACACATCTTCAGTTAGACCCCTCAGAATAACGCAAAAATGGTGTATTACCAATACTAAATGGCTAAAAATGGACGCTCAACATGTGTTATCGAACTGTGTTGTGAGGGATCGCATGAAAAAAGGGCATAAACACCGTTCATAGCCCCCTTGACCCCCTTTCGCACCATGCTAAAATCCCCCTCTACCCAAATGAGGGGCGGTAGCTCAATTGGTTAGAGTACCGGCCTGTCGAGCCGGGTGTTGCGGGTTCGAGTCCCGTCCGCCTCGTTACAAAAAACAAGACCTCTGGTCTTGTTTTTTTATGGACTCAGTTGACAAAATCAACTTTACTTACATTCTGCCCACGTTTTGCCAATCGATGCATCTGCAACAATAGGCACATTTAGATTCATCGCCGATTCCATAATCCCAACAAGTTGTTGCTCAACTTCGCTTGATTCACTGAATGGAACTTCCAACATCAACTCGTCGTGAATTTGTAACAGTAATCGAACTTGAGAATCTGAAAATGCCTCTTGAACTTGATTCATTGCGACCTTGATTAAGTCAGCAGCACTTCCCTGCACAACACTGTTAATCGCTAACCGCTCACCAAGCATTCGCTGTTGCTGGTTCGTTGCATCAATCTGCGTGATGTATCGCCTTCGCTTCAAAATCGTTTCAACGTAACCATGCTCTTCAGCAAACGCAACGCAATCCTCAAGAAACGAATCAATGCCTTCAAAACGGCTTTTGTATTCCGAAATGATGTCATCAGCGTAATCAACAGCACATTGCAGTTGTCGAGCGAGCCCCCACTTCGAAATGCCATATACGATTCCAAAGTTAACTGCCTTTGCGTCTGACCGCTGGTCATTCGTGACTTCGTCAAATGGCGTATCAAACACTTGTGACGCAACCGCCCTATGAATGTCTTGCCCCTCTTCAAATGCCTGAATAAGGGCTTTATCCCCACTTAAATGTGCAAGCATTCTCAATTCAACTTGGGAATAATCAGCAGCAACAAACACAAAATCCTCTTTGGGAACAAATGCTTTTCGCATTGCTCGACCAATCTCTGACCGAATCGGAATGTTTTGCAAATTCGGATCGCTGCTACTTAATCGACCCGTCGATGTTCCTGTTTGATTAAATGAAGCGTGGATTCTGCCTGTCTTGGAATTGATTGCTTCTTTTAATCCAACAAGATACGTGTTTACTAACTTTGTTAACTGGCGGTACTCCAATATGAGCGATGGAAGCGGCGTCGTTACGCTGGGATCATCAGAAAGCTTTTCCATCACTTCCATATCTGTGGAATGGAACGATTTCCCTTTCTTGATTGGTTTTAAACCGAGACCCGGCTTTTCATCTGATTTACTGTTGAATAGCACTTCCGACAATTGTTTGGGTGAGTCTGGATTAAATGAATATGGCGAAGCATTTTCGATATCCGCTTTCAATTCATCTATTCTTGTTGTCAACACTTCTCGTTGTTCATCTAACGTATTAGCATCTGCCCGAATCCCGTCGATTCGCATTGACGCAAGCACTCTCACCAATGGCATCTCAACGTTTTCGTACAAGTCATAGAGGTTTTCCTGTTTGAGTTTGGGCTCAAACACATTCCAGAGTTGAAATGTGATGTCAACATCTTCTGAAGCATATGGGTATGCATCTTCTATGGGAACTTCATTGAATTTAATCTGGTTCTTGCCTGTACCGATCAGTTCTTTTATTGAAATGCATTCGTAATCAAGTGCCCCTAGTGCAACTGCATCCATTGAATACCCACTTCTTGAAGCATCGATGAGCCAGGCAGCAATGAGCGTGTCGTGCAACATGCCTTTCACCGCGACCTCTGCTTGTTGCAACACAACTAAGTCATACTTAATGTTGTGTCCAATCTTCGCAATCGATTCATCTTCTAACATTGGACGAAGTGCTTCAATGACTTCGTCCTGTTCAAGATGTTTTTCCGGACACATTGTTGGAATGTAAGCTCCATCACCTGCGCCGATTGAAACTGAAACACCACACAACTCCGCTTCCATCGGGTTAAGGCTAGTTGTTTCAGTGTCTATCGCGATGATGTCCGCACCCTTGAGATGTTTCAAAAGCGCTTTAAGTTTTGTTTTCGTGTCAATGAGTTGATAACCCGCGGAATATGCTGGATGACTTTGGTCAGGCCCCATGTCAAAGAGACCACCGCGAATTGTTTGGCGAACACTTTCTTTTTTTGCCGTCTCTGACTCGTTTGATACCATTGCAGCGATTTCAGAGGGGAACCGATTAAACCCTAACTCCTTGCAAAGCGAAGTGACCGATTTAGCATCCCATTCCTTTGGGTTTGACGCTGCATCTTTAAGTTCAAATTCGAATTCAACATCTTCGATGAGAGTGACCAGTTCCCTGCTCACCTTAAGTTGCTCTCTACCTGCAATGAGATTTTCTTTT
>JAKVBR010000060.1:0-3816 GCA_022447165.1 Phycisphaerales bacterium
AATTTTCAGTGTAGAAAATAGATATTGTCATATTTACCTTCACAATTCATGTATGGATTTCCAGCAATCCCAAATAAATCATGAAACTGAATTCTCAAAAGTTTACAATCTGGAGAAATTTGAACTTGCCATGTTCTTTTCATTCTTCGGGGTTGGTACTCTTTGACGAAAAATTTGTTATGCGATTTCAAATAATAGCAAGTGCCATTTTCAATGGTTGTGATATCACCAGTACTTGGAAGAATGTCTGTGCAATTTTCACGGCCGATGTAGTCCTGTTCAACATCTAAATCAATAGATTGAACTGCTGTACCCATAGCACCATCAATGACGAAAGTGCCTCTTGAAATCGCTTCTTTAATAGTCATGAGTAGAGTGGAGTTGCGTATTATAAGTACAATGCATGTATGCATCTCGTTTTGCTTAGTTCGATTGCACTAGGATTGTTGTTTTTCTCCCAAAAGCAACCTGACAGTTCGTCAATCCCTGAAAAGCCAACTGCAGAATCGATTTTAGAACGAGCCATTCAATCGATTGGAGGCAAGCGTGCCATTGACTCAATGGAATCTTTTGAAATGCATGGCGTCATGCGCTTGCCAAACAAAAAGCCAGTCATAGAAATCGAACTCGCAACTGCCAAAGGGGGAAAAGTGCTTGGCATGATGTCATTCATAGGACTTGGACAAGCCCGATTTGGCTCCGATGGCAAGATCCCATGGGAGCAAACATTTCAAGCTGATGGCGCAACCCATTGGAATCTCATTGGCCAGCAAGCACTCTCTCAAAAAGTCAAACAAATCAATTGGCTTGAATGGCTCACAACCTTGCCTCAATACTTGGGTTCGATGAAAGTCCTCAAACAAACAGAGTTTGACGGCGAACTGTGTTGGGAGATTGAATATAAAACCCACGCAAACGAGACTCGCTCAGCATTTTTCTCATATGACACACATAAACCTCGTGGCAGGCGCTCGCACGAGCAAACCTCCTCAGGGCTTTCTCAAGTCGATGTTGCGTTTAGAAACTGGGAATCAGTAGGAAAACTACTTCTCTTTAAAGAAGTTGCATTTGTTCACAATGATCAAGAAGTGACATTTGCGATTGATTTCATTGAAATTGATGAAGTCCCCCCTACACTGTTCAAATTGCCACACGAGATAAGAGCACTCACTCCAGATCCATGAATGCAATCATCGAAGTCAATAATGTTTCAAAAACGTACGGAGAAACGAAAGCTGTCTCTGAGTTAAATCTGTCAATTCCTTCAGGCGTTCTTTGTGGTTTTCTCGGTCCAAATGGTGCGGGAAAATCAACAACGATTCGCATGATGATGTCGATCATTCACCCTGACAGTGGCTACATCCAAGTGCTTGGCACGTCTGCTCTCGATGCTAAGGACAACATTGGATACTTGCCAGAAGAACGAGGCGTATACCGCAAAATGAGAGTAGGCACTTTCATTCAATACATTGCTAATCTAAAAGGTATTCGAGGGTCTCAACTCAAGCGGGATATCGACAATTGGCTTGATCGTGTTGAGTTGCCAGGCGTGAAGAAAAAGAAATGTGAAGAACTCAGTAAGGGTATGCAACAAAAAGTGCAGTTCATTGCCTCAATCATTCATAATCCTGAACTTATCATTTTGGATGAGCCCTTCTCTGGCCTCGACCCACTCAATACGCAAACAATCGGCTCAATCATCCATGAATTGCATCAAGAAGGTAAAACCATCATCTTCTCAACTCATGTGCTGCAACAAGCAGAAGAAATTTGCGATCGAATTGTCATGATTGACAAAGGACACAAAGTCATCGATGACGACATCGCCCATGTCCATGAAGCTCACAATCCAAACCTCATCCAAGTCGTTCCATTAGATTTAAACATTGATTTCACTTCTTTGCCAGAAGTAGAACGCCAATCTTTAACTAAGGAGGAAGACGCCTACCATCTAAAACTTACTGCTGACGCAGACCCTGTCAAATTGATTCAATCGATTGCTGGATCAACGCCAATCAAAGGCATTGAGATTGTAAAACCGACGCTCACTGAGATTTTCATCAACAAGGTTGCTGAGACCGAGGGGCAAGACGCAGCCAAAGCAACGCGGGAGCAACTGGCCCATGCGTAAAGTTCTCACAGTTGCTTGGAGAGAGTTTAGAGACACCGCCATGACGAAGGCGTTTATTTTTGGCGCCATCATCATGCCCGTCATCTCAATTGGTTTGTTTGTCATGATCATCCCACTCCTAGATAGCGAAGATGAACCTTTAACTGGCATCATTGCAATTCAAGCGCCAGATGATGTTGCTGATGAAATAGAAGACCTTTTGCAGAATGCTGCGCATCCTTTGCAAGAACAACTTAACCAACTCCCTGATATTGTGACCAATGATCCAATTGCAAAGAATATGTTGCCACAAGCAACTGAAACCGATTTGGTTTACAAGCGGATTCCGATGGATGTTGAGTTTGATGAAAAGACACTTGCAGAAGAAGGGTATGTTGCATTTGTGTCAGTTCCAGAAACATTGTTGACACCGATGAGTGAGACAAACACGCTGGAGATTACTGTCCCAACGAATTTGTCTGTTGATCATACTGACTTTTTAACTCGCAATACTGAAACAGCCGTCGTCAATGCACGACTCAAAAGACAAGGGCATCAACCCGATGCTATGCGAGAATTATTGAAACGCCCTAACGCTATAGCGATGCGGATTCAAGAAGATGGTAACGTTGAATCTGATAATGAACTTGCTAGAAGGATTCTTCCGATTGCGTTCATGATGCTTTTGTGGACAGCAGCATTTACGAGTGGAAATTATTTATTAACAACAACGATTGAAGAAAAGAGCAATAAAGTCATTGAAGTTCTCCTTAGTGCGATTAGTCCAATGCAACTCCTCGGAGGGAAAATCATTGGACAGGCGGGCGTAAGCGCTGTCATCCTCGGCATGTATGGTTCCGCTGCAATCATAGGCCTCTTAACTTTTGCATTGTTTGACATCGTTACAATCTCTCAACTCGTCTTGTTCATCGTCTACTTCATCATGGGCTACTTCATGATTGCAACGATGATGGTCGCTGTAGGGTCTGCTGTGTCTGAACTTTCAGATGCCCAATCGCTCATGGGACCGATGATGCTCTTGTTGATGATTCCATTCTTCTTATGGCCAATCATTACCGATCACCCCCACGGCACGGTCGCAATTGTTTCAAGTTACATTCCACCCCTCACCCCATTTATCATGATTATCCGAACCACGTCTGCAAATGACCCCCTCATGCTGTGGGAAATCTTACTCTCTATCGGAGTTGGGTATTTAGCTGTCCTCGCTATGGTTTGGATGACTGCAAGGATTTTCAGAATTGGAATTCTCATGCAAGGGAAACCCCCAAATCTTTGGCAATTGTTGCTTTGGGTGAAGCGTGGGTAACTGCTGAACGCTCTCGATTGAGATATCATGCCTACATGGCAAACAAGATTTACTCCAGCGCAACTGAAGCACTTGAAGGCATCGTTACTGACAACATGTTCATCGGTGTAGGCGGATTCGGATTATGCGGGATTCCTGAACAACTCATTATCGCGTTAAGGGATTCAGGTGTAACAAATCTAACATGCGTCTCAAACAATGCAGGCGTAGATGACTGGGGATTAGGATTGCTCTTACAAACTAGGCAGATTAAGAAAATGCTGAGTTCCTACGTTGGCGAGAACGCTGAGTTTGAACGGCAGTTCATGGCTGATGAACTTGAGATTGAATTTTGTCCGCAAGGCACGCTTGCTGAACGGCTCCGCGCTGGCGGCGC
>JAKVBR010000060.1:3826-8883 GCA_022447165.1 Phycisphaerales bacterium
TTTATACAAAGACTGGTGTTGGGACAGTCGTTGCTGAAAACAAAGAACTCAAAGAGTTTGAAGGTGAAACGTTTGTCCTAGAGCGAGGCATCGTGACAGATATTGCACTTGTTAAAGCATGGAAAGCAGATGAATCAGGCAACCTCATCTACCGAAAAACCGCTCGAAACTTCAATCCAATGATTGCGACCTCGGGCAAAGTCACAGTCGTTGAAGTGGAAGACATTGTGCCGGTGGGGACATTTGATCCTGATGATGTTCATACACCATCCATTTATGTAGATAGGATCGTTAAAACAACCTCTGAGAAACGAATTGAACAACGGACAGTGACCCCTTCATCATAATACGGGTCCGATAGTACAAAACTTTGCAAATTGCGTCATATAAATCAATAAGGTGCGTTGAACTGCTCACGGCAGAGAGCCGAGAACAGGAGAAAACCGCTCATTACTCAATCAAAGCGGCATTAGAGAAGGAATTATCATGAGTTTTATTCAGAAGTATCGTGTTCTAACAACGACAACTGTGATGGTGTGTGCTGGACTATTCTCATCCAATGCACAAGGTCAGATGGAATACATGGCTGAAGCCATGCAACCAGAGTACTTTTCACGAGATTTAGTTGTCTTCGCTGAGGGACTAAACTTAGATGACACCCAAGAAGTCATTGTTGAAGCGATGTTCGATTCATACGAAGAAGACTTTGAAATGGGCTGGGCAAACACACAAGAGCGACTCAACTCGATTGCTGATGAGATTCGTGAAAAGCAACCCGCAACGAGCAGGGAAACACTTGAGCCAGTTCTCAATGTACTTGGTGATTGGCTTGAAGAAAAGAGAATGCTTGATGTAGGTCTGCTAGAAAATGTCAACGCAATACTCATAGACGACCAACGCGTATTATGGCCATCATTCATCCGAAAACTCTACCGTGAGAAGCACATCTCACGCGGTCGTCTAAGTGGAGAATCGGTTGATCTCTTCCAGACAATTAGAGATAGCGCTCTTTCCCCTGCTGCTGAGACAGCAATTGCAGCAGGGCTTGAAGAATACGATGTCGCACTTGACAGCGCAATGCGAAAGCGTGATGACATTCTTCGCGGCAACCCGAAGAAACTGTTTGATGATATTCTCAATGGTAATGTCGGCCGAAATGAAGCAATGGTTGATGAAATCATCAAGGCAAGAAAGAATGTCAGAGACATTAATGACAGGTACATTGAAATTATCAGCAGTTCACTTTCAGAGGGTGACAGTGAAGATTTTAGGATTCGTTCACTCAAACGAGGCTACCCTAGGATTTTTAGACGGACACCCGCTGAACGACTCTTAAGACAAGCAGCTGAAAACCAAAATTACGGGGCTGAAGTCATTGCTCAAATCTTACAACTCGAAGGCGCTTATCTCATCGAACTTGCTGAAATCAATCACCAAATCCTGACAACGACTCGTTCGCATGAACCGGAAATGCATAAACATCGAGAAGTTGCAGGTCAGATTCGCAAGAATGGCGGTACCCCAGAAAAACTTGAAGACCCAACGCGTGAACTTTATAAAGAACGCGAGGAACTTGGCAACAGGTACATCGAAATGCTTCGAGCGCTTCTCTCTGGAGAACAGTTCCTTGAACTTGATGGGGCTCGCAGATGGATTCCTCGCGACGAACTGCCTGCTATGCCAACACAAGGCGAACCAAAGGCTGGTGCAAATCCGGAGGGGCTAGAACTCAGTACTGGTGGTGGTGCAGCCAATAAGAATTCTAATAGTAAAGCTGCCAACGAACGAAATGGGATTGGGAAAGACGGTCGAGGACGTGGCGGTCTTCGCGGAGGCGATTAACCATTTCCTTTACTCTTGTATCTTAAAAGGACCTACTGATCATCATGACTGAAGAACACACAACAAGTCTCGTTTCTGAACAACCCAAAGATTCGAAGCAATTGTGCGCAGACATGAACTTAAAGTACATCGAGATTGCTCCAAACATTGAACAACCTATTGTTGATCTAATCGATGCAGAACTAGCAGTGAGACTTAGGGTTATACCTGTTCAAGTCGAAAACAGCCGCTTAGAACTAGCGATGATTAACCCAACGGATATCGAAGCAGCAGACGAGGTTGCAACGATGACAGAGTTGCCAGTTACTCGTTGCGGAATGGAACAACGAGTCTTTACGGAGTTGATGCGAAAACATTACGGCACAACTGCTGCCCGTATGGCAGAAAGTCTAGGTGGTGAACCAACAGATACAAGCGATACCATTGACCACAACGTCGATGCCATTGAAGCTGACAACATTTTAGTGATGGCAGAACAGCCAACTCTGATTAATCTTGTGAACTTGCTCCTACTCGAAGCAATTCAACAACGAGCATCAGATGTCCACATTGAACCATTCGAAACTGAACTTAAGGTGAAGTACCGAATTGATGGTGTCCTTGCTGAACAACAACCACCACCAAAACATTTACAACCAGCACTTATTGGTCGAATCAAAATCATGTCCGCAATGAACATTGCCGAACGATATGTGCCTCAAGATGGACATATTGCGCTTCGTTTTGAAGGTCGAAAAGTTGACATTCGTGTATCTACAGTCCCTACCCTTTACGGCGAGTCTGTCGTCATGCGTATTCTCGACAAGAGTGCGATGCCTCTTGATTTGAAATCACTTGGCATGTCACCTGACATGCGAGAACAAATGGATAGTTTAATCGCGAAGCCCCACGGACTTGTTCTTGTGACAGGACCGACTGGCTCTGGCAAAACGACTTCACTCTATGCATCGCTCAATAAGTTGTATGACCCGAGAAAGAAAATCATAACGATTGAAGATCCCGTTGAATATGAATTGAGCGGCATTAATCAGATCCCTGTCAATCCAAAACGAGGACTCACATTTGCATCTGGACTCCGTTCAATCTTAAGGCAAGACCCTGACATCATTTTTGTAGGCGAGATACGTGACGGCGAAACTGCAGACATTGCCATTCGTTCAGCACTCACAGGCCACTTAATCTTCTCCACGATTCACACGAATGATGCAGTAAGTTCAATCGGTCGCCTCATTGATATGGGCGTAGAACCGTATCTTGTTGCATCAGTGCTAGAGGGCGTACTCGCACAGCGACTTGGAAGAAGAATTTGCGAGGATTGCAAAACACAAGTACCGCTTACAGAGGATTTATCACACCGACTTACGAGTGACGAACGATTACTCTTTGCAGAAGGCATGTGGGAAGGCAAGGGTTGTGAAAAGTGCAACAACTCTGGATTCAGCGGACGAGTCGGTTTCTTTGAACTCATTGTTGTTGGAGGTCCCCTGCGTGCAGCTGTAAGTGAAAACTTAAACTCTGTTGAGTTGTCGAGACTCCTTCCTGATTCACATATCACAATGCGTGAAGACGCGTTCATGAAAGCAGCCAATGGCGTCACAACAATTGGTGAAGTACTCCGCGCAACTCAAGATACAGATGCTGATTTTTAAGGTAACTCGAAGCGATGCCTGAGTTTCAATATCACAGTTTAACGCCAAGCGGGGAAACCAAGCAAGGCATATTAAGCGGTCGTGACCGTGCAGACATCGTTCAGCAACTTGCTAACCTTGGCCAAACTGCAACACAAGTTGAACACCTCAAAAAAGGGAATCTTGCGACAACTCGTAAAAGCAGAAATAAATTGAAACTATCCCGTGCAGAAATGGCTGCGATGATTCGTGAACTTGCAACTGCACAGGAAGCAGGGCTACCGCTCATGCAAGCACTTCGGACCATCCGAAGGCAAGCGTCCCCCGCTGCGGGTGAAGTCCTAGATAGTTTTATTGCTGCACTCGAAGCAGGCGACCCGCTCTATAAAGCAGCAATTGAATGGGGCGACCCATTTGACGATCTCGTCGTTGGCATGCTCCGTGCATCAGACGCGTCAGGAAAAATGAGTGTCATTCTGCACCAACTCGCTGATCTGATGGACCGCTCTCTTGAGTTAAGGCGTGAACTACTCGGCGCAATCATGTATCCAGCAATCATCGCTTCACTTATTGCTGTGAGTGGCATTGTCCTTGTTACGGTCCTTGTTCCGCGACTTATTGAACCTCTTGCTGGACAAATGACATTACCGCTGCCAACAATCATCGTGATGGGATTTGCTGAGTTCATGATTCAATGGTGGATTTGGATGATTGTTGGTCTTGGCGCGGTTGTTATTGGGTGGCGAGCTTGGATTGCCGTACCAGAAAACCGTTTTGCGTTTGATAAGTTCAAGTTAAGGGTACCCCTACTTGGTCGTTTACTTCGCGATGTTGCTGTTGCAAGGTTTACAAGAACCCTTGGCACGCTCGCTTCCGCAGGACTTCCGATTTTAGAAGGACTCCGAATTACAAAAGATACTCTCGGCAATGCAGCACTCGCTTCAGCAGTCGACGCTGTACAAGATCAAGTTAGTAGCGGTAAGCCACTTGCAGACCCGCTAGAGAAATCGGGACTATTTCCACCCCTTCTTGTTCAAGTTGTGAACTTAGGCGAACGCTCAGGAAAACTTGAAGAAATGTTGTTGCACTCAGCTAATGCGTTTGACAGACAAGTCAATGCATCCCTTAATCTATTCACCAAAGCACTACCCCCCGTGCTGCTCATTGTCATGGCAGCGCTCGCTTGCTTTGTTTTATCTGCAATCCTGCTTCCATTGTTAGAATTGCAATCATTAGTTCGATAAATCGTTAGGAAATGGCTATGAATCAAAGAAAACATCACAGACGCGCATTTACACTTCTTGAAATAATCGTTGTAGTCATGATTATTGCAGTTCTTGCAACACTTGTCGCTCCGCGTTTACTCGGTCGCGTTGGTTCTGCAAAACAAACTGCTGCAAAAGCAAAAGCAGCAACCATTGCAAAGACTGTCAACCTTTATGTCCTTGACATGGGCCTATCAGCTCCGTCGGACGACTTTGATTTAGAGGTGCTCCTGCTTCATCCAGATGACGGTGGCGGACCATCAGGGCCATACCTTGAACGCGCAGATGATCTTGTTGATCCTTGGGGAAACAATTTTGAAAT
>JAKVBR010000061.1 GCA_022447165.1 Phycisphaerales bacterium
CCCAACCGCAACAGATGTTGCAATACCCTCAACATCTGCTCCATTTTCATTTCCATAACCAAACAAACTATCTAATGAATCTACAACGGCATATGTCTCATATGCAGAATCTGTATAAGACTCCCTATAACCAATCTTCATATACAAACCTTCAGGGAGCGGGTCATTTATCATCACAAGATGAAACCTATCTGTATCTGAATCTACTGTTTCAGTAGTCATTATTGGAATCTGATGACCGGATACTGGGATGTAGTCATCTGCAATATTAAGAGATAGCACCCCCCCAATTCGCGGAGCCTGTTCACCCATAATTTGAACTGCAGGATCCTGATTAATTCTCAACGTGACATCTAATTCTCCTGCTTCATGCTGTAGCCAAGTTCCATTTACTATAATTCTAGACTGCTTTTCGCTATCTTCTCCTTTATCTCTTAAAGAGATTCCTCCGGGCAATTCATCCTCACCAATATGTATATCACCATTGACTGTTAATGTGCCGTCAGTCAAAGCAAAGACTCCCTGAAGACCAGGAACACCTTGAAGACTTAATGCGTGACCACTTGAATCAAAGATTCGATCTGTTCCCTGCAAATCAAATGTATAGTCACCAGGACCTACAAACATATGATCAAATGGAAAATCATCACTTACGAGAATATTCGTATCTGAACGAAGAGAAAACAAAACGGATTCGTCAGAAGCAGGCAAATGAGGATCCCAGTTATCTGCATCTTCAAGACTACCGCCTTCAGGATTTATCCAAGCAGTTTGTCTAGGAGAGAAAATTTTTATGCAATCTCCATCTGATTCAAGATTACCCGTTATGTATGCAGAAGAATCATGTAATGCAGCGCCTATCCCGAACTGATCCCCTGCATCTGCCCAGTCAGACCAAAGTTTTGCTTTAAAAACCCAGCTAGTACCATCATGCCTCCAAAGATATGCTGAACCAGTGTCATAACCTAAATCATCATCACGTGGTGAGGTGATAAGTGCGGTGTCACCCTCTATATCTACTATGTATCCTGGAGCATCATTAGCTACATAATCAAAAGGGCTAAGCACTGCTGTAAGAACCCAATCCATGCCATCGTATTCATAAATACCTGAACCCATAACAGACCAATTACTAAAAGGGTCGCCAACGGGTGACATAATTCTATTTGTCTTTGAATCAATGTCTAAACCTTTGCTTCGCGGATGATTATGACTTGAGATTTCATTAAAGTACTTAACTCCAACTCCCACTCCAGAGGAAATATCAAAAACAGATAGAGATTCCTCAGACATAATTGCTGCTATACCATCACCCAATGCAACACTCAAGCCAAACTGTCTATCAACTTGCCCTAAGCTGCCATCGGCGATGGACTCAATGGTGTCTTCTTTCTCCCATACTCCATTATTAAAGTGATATAAAAAAACAGCGCCGAAGTTATTTTTACTTGAGTCTTCATTCATACTCGAGTGTCCAGCAATTAGAACATCCCCAAGTATATCTATAGATGATGGGAAACTATTCATTTCATCGTCCCCAAATGGTATTCCTTCATCAACTGAATCTTCAAAATACCAACCGTCCCCATCATTTGCATAAATGTCAATTACCTTGCGGGCATTCTTTCCTTCAGGTTCAACAATTGAAGTTACTGCAATTCGATTGCCATCAGTTGAATAACAAAAGTCATTGTCAAATGTTGGATATCGATTTTCTGGTAACTCAATTAACGCCTCTTCAATCCAATCATCTTTTGATGAATCATATCTATATACACACAGACCAAGGCGGATTCCGTAGTCATCGTTCCATACTGCAGATCCAGCAACTAGCACATCACCTGCTATGTCTATCCATTGCGGAAATGCCTCAACATTACCCAAATTGCCCGACCAATATAGTTCTGTATCTGGCAATTGAATTGTCTTTAATTCAGCATTGCAGGCGCTACCTCCCTCACCACAAGAAGCATAACTACCTAAAAACACCCCACCTAGTTCAAGGCATTCATGCCAGGTATCAGTTACTACACACTCACCCCCTGCACAACAAGCCCCTGGACAATTACCAATACATCCAGACAATCCGCAAGCAAGCGCTTGACAATCTAAATCAATATAAAACTCATCTCCATTATCATAAATTCCATCTGGGTCAAAATACTCTCCATGGGAACAGTATCCGCCTGCTGCCGTTCGAAACGGAAGACAATTTCCATTGCAATCTGCTATCCAGCCTTCCCCGCATAAGCAAGTATTAGTTTGACACTGAGTGTTACTGCCCATGAAGGTATAACCTAATTCCCAGCAATCTGATCGTGTTAACTCTGAACAAGAGTCTCCATCGCAACAAGCACCAATATTATCCAAACTCCATTCACCATAATGTTCCCAGCAGACACCGTCGCACGTCTGAGCATCGCATCCGTATTCTTGGCAAGCTAAAACAATAGCATTACCATTAAAAGTTCTTTGGCCGACATCGCAAATATCATCCGTTATCCATTCAACAGGAGCACAGTTTCCATTGCAATCTGGAGCCTGCCCCTCTGGACATTCTAAAGTGCAACCTTCACATTGGTATAAATCACAATAAAACTCTTGACAATCTAAATATATATAGATGCCTGAATCTACGGGCCAATCCCTCACACCGTTATCACATATATCGTCAAAGACCCAAGCCATTGGACAACAGTTGCCATAGCAGTCTGACAACATTTGCATAGAATCATCATCATTACCACAATCACCAGCAAAACCTAAGTTCGAAAAGCACGCTAATAGAAATGCAAATGCCATCAAAATAATTTTAAAGTTTGTGAATTTCATAATTAATTACTGCTCATATTCTTACTTAAATAGATGCAAATGCAATTAGTAAATACTTTAAATAATGCAATTAATCTCTTAAATTAAGATAACTTACACTAAACCAATAAAAAGCCGCCTGATATCAGATAGATAGAGCCATTTAATGACACAACTAAACTTTCGTTATATCACTAGGGCAATTATCCTTAGCAATGATTACCTTTTGCTTTGCAAACAAAAACAAGGCAATTATACTTTTTTGCCTGGCGGACATATTGAATTAGGCGAATCTGCAACGCAAGCACTTGAAAGAGAAGTAAAAGAAGAGATTGGGGAAATTGTTTCTATTAAAAACTTTTCAGGGGCAATTGAAAATGCATGGGAGAATGAGTGCGAAATTTCACTCTTCTTTGAAGTTAACCATCAACTAACTTTAGACAAAACGCCAAAACCTGCTTCACAGGATGAAATGCATCTTGAATTTTTATGGGCAGATAAAAACTGTTTAAAGGAACAAAATTTATTGCCAAAACCCCTTATTGAAATTCTAAAAGACCCTCTAGATAAACCATTCTGGGATTCAACAATTACACCAGGGCACTGATTTTTTCAATAATTGAATTAAAGGTTTTGCTTGGTCTCATTGACCGACTAGCCAGATCAACTGAAGGGAAGTAATAGCCATCAATATCAACTGACTCCCCTTGAGCATCAATAAATTCTTGACAAATTATTGTTTCATTTGCCTCAAGACTTTCTGCAATTGACAAAAACTCACTTGCTAATTCTTTGTCTTTTGTTTGACTTGCTATAGATCTAGCCCAATACATGGAAACATAGAAGTGCGATGTGCGGTTGTCTGACTCCCCTACTTTTCTTGATGGCGCTTTGTTGTTTAGCAGATATTGCGTAGTCGCATCATCAAGCGTTTCAGAAAGAAGTTTTGCTGTTTCGCAAACGCTTGTATTTGACAAGTGTTCAAATGATGCAGCAAGTGCTAAAAACTCTCCAAGCGAATCCCATCTTAAGTGATTTTCCTTTTCAAACTGCTGGACATGCTTTGGGGCAGAACCACCCGCACCTGTTTCAAACAGTCCACCGCCATTCATGAGTGGCACAATTGAGAGCATCTTCGCACTTGTTCCAACTTCCAAAATAGGGAACAAGTCAGTTAGGTAATCTCTTAACACATTACCAGTGACTGAGATTGTGTCTTTACCTTCACTTGCTCGATTGCATGAATAAGTGCATGCCTCTGCTGGTGACATCGTGTGGAATTCAAGTCCATTTGTGTCATGTTCAGGCAGATACGCTTTAACTTTCTTAATGAGTTCAGCATCATGAGACCGGTGTTCATCGAGCCAAAACACAGCAGGAACCCCAGTCGCTCTTGCTCTGTTGACTGCAAGTTTGACCCAGTCTTGAATAGGGGCATCTTTTGTTTGGCACATTCGCCATATATCCCCTGCTTCTACATTATGTTCAAAGACAACTTCTCCGTTACAAGTAACAACTTTCACAACACCATCTGATGCAATCTCAAATGTTTTGTCATGTGAACCGTATTCTTCAGCTTTCTGTGCCATTAATCCGACGTTTGAAACACTCCCCATTGTTCTTGGGTCAAACGCACCGTTTGCCTTGCAGTATTCGATCACTGCTTGATAGACCCCTGCGTAACTGTTATCTGGAATCACTGCTTTAGTATCTTGAGTTTCACCATTTGCATTCCACATGCAACCTGAAGTGCGAATCATCGCAGGCATTGAAGCGTCAATAATGACATCACTGGGTACATGTAAGTTTGTTATGCCCTTGTCGGAATCAACCATTGCAATTGATGGATTGTTTTCATAGATGCAAGCAATGGTTTCTCGAATCTCTGATTGTTGTTCTGCTGGAAGGGTTGCAATCTTTGATTCAACATCGCCAAAGCCATTGTTAATATCAACTCCGAGGGCTTCAAACAAGTCCCCATACTTTTCAAACAGTTCCTTGTAAAAGACTTTGACTGCCTGACCGAAGATAATCGGATCGGACACTTTCATCATAGTCGCCTTCATATGAAGGGAGAACAAAACGCCTTTATCTTTTGCATCTGCAACTTGTTCTTCTAAAAAGGAGACAAGCTTCTGCCTGCTCATGAAAGTTGCGTCGATGACTTCGCCTTCCTGAATTGCTACGCCTTCTTTGAGTACAGATTCGTTACCATCATTGTCAATATGAACAATTGAAACTGCTGTTTCTTGTTCCATCGTTTTAGATTGTTCGTTTGAAAAGAAATCACCTTCACTCATGTGCGAAACATGTGACTTGCTTTCACTTGACCATGCACCCATTCTGTGCGGGTGCTGGCGTGCGTATTCTTTGACTGCGCGGGGCGCTCTTCGATCTGAATTTCCTTCACGAAGCACCGGATTGACTGCTGAACCTTTAACCTTGTTGTAAGTCGCTTGAATCGTTTTCTCATCGTCGGTACGAGGTTCTTCTGGATAATCTGGAACTGCAAATCCCTTTGCTTGCAATTCTTGAATTGCAGCTTTGAGTTGTGGAATCGAGGCACTGATGTTCGGCAACTTTATGACATTTGCCTCAGGGAGTTTGACGAGTTCACCGAGTTCAGCAAGTCCGTCACTCACACGCTGTTCTTCTGTCAAATACTCAGGGAAATGAGCAAGTATTCGCCCTGAAAGTGAGATGTCTTTGAGTTCGATGTTGATGCCAGACGACGCTGTAAACGCCCTCACAATAGGGAGAAAAGAGTAAGTTGCAAGCGCTGGAGCTTCATCGGTGTGGGTATAGATAATCGTAGAAGTACTCATAGATCCATCATTTTACTGCAACTTGAGCACATTATCGACCCCTAAAGGCAGCGATGAAATACCAAATCATGCTCCCAAAGATTGGAATGACCAACGCAGGAATAAACCATGCCCCGAGAAGTGAACTCCCCCCATGAGCAATCTCGATAGTGTCATACACAATAGTTGTAAATGTCAGTGAAACAACTGCTGCCAAGAACCCAAGCAACTTTACGATGAGTCCATATTGATACACAGCATTTTCTTCAGTTATTTCTAGAGGCACATTAGAAATCCAAGGCCACCTTCTTAAGAGAAGCATCCCTGGAACCATAATGAGGGTTAATGATGGGAGAAGCCAAATCATCCCCTTGTTCCCAAAGCCATCTGCAACACCTTTGGCGTTGAAGTGAATCGGAATGGTATCGGGCAAACCTGCGTACTTCGAGATGACTAAGTAAAAACCGTACAGTAGGCCTCCAATCGCAATCACTTCAAATACAAAATCGAACATTGATTTTGGCGGTCTTACTTTTGGTCGTTTTGGATAAAACATTTTGCTTACTTTGTGAGATGCGACTCACCACGCTCGCGCGCAAGTTCTATTTGCTTTTGGCGTTCCATGAATCGACTTTTCTGTTCCGGTGTTGTCACATCATGACAATGCGGGCAACTCACACCTTCTTGAAAATGCTCAGAGGATTTGTCTTCGTCACAAATCGGAATTCGGCAAGCACGACACAATTCGTACTCACCAATCTCAAGGCCATGCCCAACAGAGACTCGCTCGTCAAAGACAAAGCATTGTCCATCCCACATGCTCTCTTCTTCGGGGACCTCTTCGAGATATTTCAAGATGCCACCCTCAAGATGAAAGACATCTTTAAAGCCCTGCTCTTTTAAGTACGCGGTAGATTTTTCGCACCGAATGCCGCCTGTACAGAACATCGCAACTTTAGGATTTTTGTCTTTGTCGACATTCTCTTCTACCCACGCTGGCAACTCACTAAATGATTCAATGTCCGGGTCAATTGCATTCTTAAATGTGCCAATCTTTACTTCGTAATCGTTTCGCGTATCAATGACGATTACTTCTGGATCGCTGATAAGATCATTCCATTCTTTTGGCTTGACATAAGTGCCAACAATCTTGTTTGGGTCGATTCCATCAACACCCATTTTGACAATCTCTTTTTTGAGCCGAACCCTTAACTTTCTAAATGGCTGCTCAACTGCATGGGATTCCTTCCAAGTCAAATTAGCTAGACGCTCGTCACTCTTAAGGTATTCAAGAACTTCTAAGACACCTTCTCTAGAGCCTGCGATGGTGGAGTTTATTCCTTCTTGAGCAAGCAATATGATGCCACGAACATCGCGCTCCTTACAGAACTGCTCGATTGGAGATTGCATCGACTCAAAATCGTCTAGTCGAGCAAATAGATAGAAGGTGACGACAAGTAAATCGTCTGGCGAATTGTGTTTTTTTGCAGTCATTGGTTCAAGAAGCATAGTTTAGCAGATGCATAAGTTGGTTTCTTCTGCGGTATAATGGGAAGCCCATTAGTAAGGAAAAAAAATGACTACAGCAGCTTCAACAACTCTCGATTCAATCAATCCTGCAACTCTAGAAGTAGTTGGAACTGTGCCAGTGACTCCTGTGGAAGACATTCCATCGATCGTTGCAAATGCACGAAACGCCCAAAAAGCATGGGCAGAGTTTGACTTAGAAGCGCGGGTGGAGTTACTGAGACCTGTTGCAAAACGACTTGAAGAAGAGGCGGGTCGAATTGGCTCGCTCATTACTGCTGAGATGGGCAAGAGCACTAAGGAGGCGCAAGGCGAGAGTGCGTATGGCGCTCAAAAGTTTGCATCGGAGTTAGAAAGTGCGTATGAAGCATTTATTCCAGAAGAGGTTTGTGATGAAAACACAAAGTCCCTTGTATATCGAGATCCATTTGGCGTGAGCGTAGCCATTACACCGTGGAACTTCCCAATGCTCATGCCACAGCAATGCATTCTTCCGTCGCTTGTTGCCGGCAACACAGTCATATTCAAGCCATCAGAAGAAACGCCGCTCGTTGGACAGGCATACGCTGACATTCTTAATGAAGTTTTGCCTGAGGGTGTTCTTCAAGTCATTCATGGTGCCGATGACCAAGGCAAAGCACTGGTTTCATCAGACATCAATCTAGTGACCTTTACTGGTTCACGCGAAGTTGGCGCAAAGATTCTCACTGCTTGTGGTCCAGATTTAAAGCGCGTCATCCTTGAACTTGGAGGCAAAGATGCACTCATCGTTTTAGATGACGCAGACATTGAAGCGGCAGCTACCTTTGCTGTTCATAACAGTTTCAGAAATGCAGGGCAGGTATGCGTAAGCACGGAACGAATTTATGTAAATGACGCAATCGCTGATGAGTTTGAGGCCCTAGTGATCAGTAAAACTGAAGAACTCAAACAAGGCAATCCATCCAAAGATGATGTCGCAATCGGCCCTATGGTGAGCAGTATGCAGCGAGACATTGTCCTTCAACAACTCGACCAAGCCATTGAAGATGGCGCTGAAGTACGGTGCGGTGGCACGACAAATGAGAACTTCATTACACCAACTGTGCTAACCGGTTGTTCACATGACATGAGAATCATGCACGATGAAACTTTTGGCCCTGTGTGTTGCATTCAACGCGTGTCAAATGATGAGCAAGCAGTTGAACTAGCAAACGACACACCTTATGGACTCGGCGGCGCTGTGTTCGGTGAGGTTGACCACGCAGTTTCAATTGCTCGCCAACTCACAACGGGTATGGTTGGAATCAACAAAGCTTGTGGTGGTGCAGAGGGCACGCCATGGGTTGGCGCTTGCCAATCTGGTTACGGGTATCACAGTGGACGAGATGGTCACCGACAGTTTACGCAAGTAAGAACAGTGAACATCCCAATCCACCAAGTGAAACCCAAGTATTGATTAGTCATACCCAATAGGCATTTCCACTTCCTCAAACATTAGATTCGTTTGGAATCTGAAGTTTGACTCAGTTCGATGACGTTCAGCAAAGAAGAAATCGAGTGAATATGTTTCACCCTCTTCTAAATCAAGTCGTGCAAGATCGACATATTGTTGCGTCGCACCATGAATACCACCTAGGTCTATCACGAGTTGGTCATCAATGAAGACCCATACATCATCATCACCAATAAACTTGAAATATTGCGCATCACTTTCGTGGTATGTAAATGATGTGTGCAACTCAAATGTAAAGTGAAAGTTGCGATCAGGCCACCCACTGGGATTCCCCCAGCCCTGATGTTCGATGGGAAAAAAGCCCTCAAGTGATTGGTAGAGTGGGTCAAGCTCATCGTCAAAAACGTATGAACCATCGGCTTGCTCAACCAGCGTCAGTGTTATTGGAATGTTAATGTTGATGCCTTCAACATCTCTATACCACTGATTGAACGAATCTGCTGACTGGATTCCACCTGTATCCGAACCACC
>JAKVBR010000062.1:0-1738 GCA_022447165.1 Phycisphaerales bacterium
CAACTCTGATTTTTCTGTTTTCAACTGTATCGCTAAAACCAGTTTCCGAACCCCGTCTGCGATTTGTTAAGTCTTGCCAATCTTCAGGGTAAGTCATAATCGCATTTGTTGAGCGTGAACCTGGACCTGAGACATTTACGTGTGGTGGAATCATTGCTCCATAGTTCTCAACTGATTGTTCAGAAAAACCAAATGTTGCATCTTTTTCATACTCAGCCATACGCATGTACAGTTGTGTTGACTTTAAAGACTCACGAAGTGCAATTGCCGCTTCATTGTGTTCATCCCAGAAGAGAATTTGGTCAACAATTTCAATTGCTTGGTCAAACTTTTGTTCACGTTGAAGTTGGATTACTCGTTTTAAGTTGTCAATGATGTTTTGGTCACGTTTGCGTGCCTCTTCAGTCTGACGAATGGATTGATCGTGGCTTCGTTCAGCAGCCTGCTGCATCAAGCGTTGTTGTTGCCACTCTTCTTGCTGAATTGCGATTTGTGCAAGCAGCGTTTTTGCATTCTGCATTCGTTGGGCAAACTCTGCCTCTGAGAACAAACGTTTGTCATCTCGTTCAAGTCGAACAATCGCTCGTTGGACTTCACGTCTTGCACTATCAAAGTCTTCGCGAAGGAGTCGGTCATTGCCTGCACCGATTGCAGCATCAAACATAGCACGGGCCGCTTCTCGCTCCATGCTCATTTGCTGTTCGTAAGTATCAAGAAGTGAGCCCTGATCAAGCATTGAGTATGCTTTTTGTAATCCTTGCAACACTGTTGGATTATTTGGAAGGTACTGATTTGCCTCAAAGTATTTGTTTGCTGCTTCTCGCCAGCGTCCTGCTTGAGCAGCTACTTGGGCATCTTTGAGAAGTGCATTACCAAGTGCTTCACTCATTGCGGTTGCTTGTGCTGCGAGTTCTTCTTCAGTCGGTGGCGCCTTTTCTTCTATGACTAATGCTTCTTCAACGACATCAGCGTCATCAGCATGTTCCTCAGATCCATCGTCATCACCTTCTTCGTGAATAACAATATCGTCATCTTCTTCAACCACTGGTTCAGGTGCTGTTTCTTGTGCAAATGCATGTGTGTGAACAACACCAACAAGTGAACAAGCGATGATGAAAGATAGGCCTTTTGAGAGACCGAGTGTGTTCCAAAGTGGTCGAACGTTTCGAGGGGTCATAAAGAACTCCAAAAGAAAAAGACATGAGCAATGCCGACTGTGGCACTACCGAATTGCGGTTTGAGTCACCTCAAACCCTTTCCCCACACAGCCCCTTGCCATCCAAAAATATGCCAGATAGCAACCCCGCTAAAGCGGTAGCGTACCCCCTGAAAACGCACCTCGCAAGGTCATGAGGGCATTGGTTTGCAATGTTTATCAACTTTATTTATTTATTCAGAAAGGGCGAATTTAGCAGTTTTCATCATCTCGATGAATCGCTCAAACAGATACGCAGAATCGTGCGGACCAGGCGATGCTTCAGGGTGGTATTGCACACCCATGATAGGCTTGGATTGGTGCCTGAAACCCGCCACAGTGCCATCATTGAGGTGACGATGGGTGACCATACAACCTACTGCTTCGAGGGAATCCTCATCAACACAAAAACCGTGATTTTGGCTTGTAATCTCTACTACGCCTGTATCAACATCACGAACTGGCTGATTTGCGCCTCTATGCCCAAACTTCAACTTATAAGTGGTTGCACCAAGCGCTAGAGCGAGCATTTGACGGCCTAGG
>JAKVBR010000062.1:1748-8994 GCA_022447165.1 Phycisphaerales bacterium
CCCACGGTTGATTCAACTGCGGCAGGGTCGCCAGGACCGTTTGAAACAAAAAGCCCATCTGGATTTAGTGCCCTAATTTCCTCTGCAGTGACCGTATTGGGGAGGGACACAATGTCACAACCAACCGAAGTTAAGTGCCTGTAAATATTGTGTTTAGCGCCACAATCAATGGCTGCAACCTTATACCGCTCATTGCCGCAATCCTCATGCATGTTCCACTCCCCGAGTGAATCGCTCCACTCATGCTGACCATCACATGTCTTCGTTGACGCCAAATCCTGACCGGACATTTCTGGGCTATTTTGAGCCATTTGTACCAGTTCTTCGTCGGAAAATTCAGTTCCTGTTGCAATAACCCCGCTTAACGCCCCAGAAAGACGTATTTTACGAACAAGTGCCCTTGTATCAACGCCCTCAATGGCTGGAATGCCACAATTGCTAAGCCATGTCCCTAAATCATTATCTGCACGGTAGTTAGATACCATTCTAGAGCGTTCTTTGATGACAAATCCCGCAACCTGCGGTTCCCCTGATTCCAGATCCTCTGGATTCACCCCGTAATTACCCATCTGGGTTGCTGTCATGATGAGAATCTGCCCAGCATAACTTGGGTCAGTCAGTGCTTCCTGATAACCACACATGGCGGTATTGAAGACCACTTCTCCGCATAAGCCTTGAGCAGCGTCTGCACCAAAGGAATAACCCTTTGCAATTGTTCCATCCTCAAGGGCTAACCGACAAACCATCCGTGATGCGTGTTCCATAATGTGGCACATCTTAACATCTCTTACTCCCATTGGACACAATGTTGTCACCTCAACTCAATGGAGAATGGTATCCTCACAATTCCTCATGGCTGGGCTATTTGATGAACCAACAGTGGCATTTGCGCAAGTTGCTGTCGAACGCGGAGTCGATGCATTCCAAGATGGATTGACGTACGGCATTCCTGAACGATTGTCGTACATCCAGCCCGGACACCTTGTCACTGTACCGCTTGGCAGAGGAAACACCCCAACGAGTGCTTGGGTGTTGTCGGTTCATAACGAACCCCCCACTGCACCCAAACAGATTAAACAGATTTATGAGTGCAACAACACTTCGATTCAATTGCCAAGCGACTTACTTTCACTTGCATCGTGGATGAGTCAATATTACGTCACACCGATTGGACCAACGCTTGCAACGATGTTACCTGGACCTGTTAGACAAGGAACAGGAACGACTACAAGAGAACTCGTAGACCTTCCAGACGAGTTGCCGGAGATTGAATCACTCAGTGAAAAACAACAAGCGATTGTTCGTGCAATTCAATCACTCCCAATTGAAGATCGACCCATTGATAAGCAAACGCTCACTAAACTTGCACAACTCAAAAGCCAAAGTTCAATTCAAACCATGATAAAACATGGAAGACTCGTTACAAAAAGAGTGACGAGAATCGAAGCGCAGTGGCTCAAGCATACTCAATCTTTTTCAATACCAGAACACTTAACAGACGAACAACAAAATGCATTTGACGCCATCGCTTCAACGATGGATAGCGGTTATTCATCACACCTGTTGCATGGCGTTACCGGCTCAGGAAAAACTGAAGTTTATATCCGACTCATTCAACGCGTGATTGAACAAGGCGGTTCTGCACTTGTACTAGTTCCTGAAATCTCATTAACACCGCAAACCGCTGCAAAACTCATTAGCAGATTCCCAAACCAGAAAGTTGCAATTCTTCACTCAACATTAACTCGCGCACAACGTCATCAACAATGGGCACTCATCAGCGAAGGGAAAGCAGACATCATTCTTGGGGTAAGAAGCGCAGTTTTTGCGCCGATTCCCGAAGGCAAGTTAAAACTCGTCATCGTCGACGAAGAGCATGAATCTTCTTACAAACAAGATTCAGCGCCACGTTATAACGGTCGGGACATCGCAATCCGAAGAGCATGGATGGCGAAATGCCCGATCGTACTCGGGTCTGCAACACCCTCGATGGAATCTTGGTGGAACGCAACTGTTCGCAACATCTCGACCTTGCACACAATGAAACACAGGGCTCCGGGATTAGTCGTTCCGCACATTGAACTCATCAACATGAGTCATGAGTTCACTGACGACGGTGGAGATTTTGCTCTTTTTAGTGAGCGGCTTGTGCAAGCAATGAAAACGGCGCTTGATGCAAATGGTCAAGTATTGATATTACTCAATAGAAGAGGATTTGCGCCTTGGATCGTTTGTAAAGAACGAGCATGCGATTGGCTGATGAAATGCGACCACTGTGACTCCGCGATGGTCTTTCATCGCAAGAAACCATTACAGAGTTCGGGTTTCGTTCGATGTCATCATTGTGGGAAGGAACAACGCATTCCAAAGTCCTGCCCTGATTGTGAGAGTAAAGTGATTGTTCGCGGAGCAGGGACACAACGCGCCGAAGAGTTGCTGCGAAACATGCTCGACATAGAGTGGACTGCAATTGCTCGGCTTGATAGTGATAGCGCTACTTCTGCGTCGACCATTCAAAAGACACTTGAAAAGTTTGGCGATGGGGAGATTCGTGTCCTCTTAGGAACTCAGATGATTGCAAAGGGGCTCGACTTTCCAAATGTTAAACTCGTTGGTGTACTCAACGCAGACGCATCCATCGATTTGCCAGATTTCAGAGCATCTGAGCGAACATACCAACTTGTCTCTCAAGTTTGCGGCCGATGCGGTCGGGGTACGGGTGAGTCCATCGCTATCATCCAAACGAGAGACCCAGATCTTCAACCGATTAAGCTCGCAAGCAAGGGCTCATATGAAACATTTGCAAATGCTGAATTGGCTTTCCGAAACGGTGCCGGACTCCCACCCGCTTCAAGAATGGTTCGATTTGTCATAAGACATCAAAACGAACAAACTGCAAAAGGCAAATCAGAAGCACTGTTTGAACGGCTCAAATCACTTGGGCATTCAGATATCCAACTGAATGCACCAATACCATGCGTCATACCAAGAATTGCTGATTTCTACCGCTTTGAATGCACTGCTCTAGCACCCACTTCAATGGTCCTTCAAGCATTCCTAGAAGAAGCAAGAAACATCATGACAATTGGTCGTGAGCTAGCGGTTGATGTTGACCCAATCGCACTTCTCTAATCCCCATTAATCACCATTAAAATGGGGATTTTAAAGAGGAATTCTGGTATAATTCCCCGCTTTACAAAACCATTCAAAAGCAACGAGAAATGCCTAAAAAAAGCGACAGCCCGTCTTCTCTTACACCAACAACCATTGACCCTTCAATCAATGGTTGGAACGCTGAATACATTGAACACCTGATGGTGCAATGGAAAGCGAATCCTGAAAGTGTTGATGGAGCATGGCAACAATTCTTCCAAGGGTTTGAACTCGGTTCACAACACGAACAACTCAACCAAGAAGGCGTGTCAACTCAAGTTCGCTATGACCAAGCAAATGTTGACTCACTCATTTATAACTATAGAGCGGCAGGCCATTATGCAGCTCAACTCGATCCACTTGGCGTTGCCCCGACTCGCAATGACCATCTTGAACTACAAACTTTTGGTTTAACGAATGCACAGTTAAGTGAATCGTTTGATCCAGGTCACTTAGCTCTTCCAAACCCATCGACGCTGCAAACGATCATTGATTCTTTAGAGAACACGTATTGCAAACATATCGGCGTTGAATACGCGCACATTGAAGACAGAGAACAAAGACGTTGGCTCCAGCAATTCATGGAGCCAAATGGGAACAAAACATCTTTTAGTGAAACGCAAAAAGAAAAAATCTTGAGACAACTCATTGAAGCGACAACGCTCGAACATTTCTGCGCGACTCGTTACATTGGCAAGAAGCGATTTAGCCTCGAAGGAAATGAGTCCCTCATTCCAATGATGCATGCACTCATTAACTACGCAAGTGAACATGATGTTGAAGTTGTAAACATTGGCATGGCGCATCGCGGCCGAATCAATGTTCTTGTAAACATCCTTGAAAAATCTTACGACCAACTCTTCACAGAGTTTGAAGAAAGTTGGATTGAAGATTTTGTTTCTGGCGGTGGAGATGTCAAGTATCACCTTGGTTATTCAAGTGAGATCATGACAGATTGTGGCAAGCCAGTTCATGTCACACTTTCAGCAAACCCATCACACCTTGAGTTCGGTCACTCGGTTGTCCTTGGTAAGGCCCGTGCAAAACAGCGAACACAACATGATGAAGACCGTGGGCTCTGTATTCCATTACTGATTCATGGTGATGCAAGTTTCCCTGGGCAAGGCATCGTTGCTGAGATGTTTAACATGGCCCATTTGGATGGCTACACAGTCGGTGGTACAATTCACTTTGTTGTCAATAACCAGATTGGTTTTACGACGAACCCCCACGACAGTTACTCTGGGCGTTACTGCACGGATATCGCAAAAATGGTCGGCGCGCCAATTTTGCATGTCAACGGTTATGACCCCGAAGCGTGCGTACACGCAGTCAAACTAGCAGTTGCATACAGGCAAACATTCCATAACGACGTTGTGATTGACTTGTGGGGTTACAGGCAACACGGACATAACGAATCAGACGAACCAACATACACACAACCACAGATGTATGAAAAGATTCGACAAATGAGACCTGTGACTGAAAATTACGCAGAGCAACTCATCAGCAGTGGCAGTTTGTCTCAAGATGCAGTTGACCTCATGAGTGAAGATGTTCGAAGTGCACTCGATGCATCACAGCTTCGAACGAAAGATAACCCAGTTCGCCCACATATACCGCCATATCAAAAAAGTTCTCCTTGGGAAGGCTTAAAAGGCGACCCAACGAACAGGGAAGTTGACACAACGGTTACCCGCGAAGAACTTGGCAACGTAGCCATCGCAATGAGCAATACGCCTGATGGGTTTAACATTCACAGGAAACTCAAGAAACTTGTTGCGACTCGAACAAATGTCATTCGAGAAGATGGTGCACTTGACTGGGGAACCGCAGAACTCTTTGCATATGGCACGCTCCTCAACGAAGGTAGCCCTGTGCGGCTCACGGGGCAGGATGTTGAGCGAGGCACATTTAGCCATAGGCACGCTGTATATTTTGACTCTGAATGTGGCACACCCTTTTCGCCACTGAACGCAATCAGTGAAACGCAAGCAAAGATGTGCATCCACAACAGTCCATTGACTGAAAATGCAGTGCTCGGTTTTGAATATGGATACTCACTTGGCGACCCTCAAATGCTAGTCATTTGGGAGGCGCAGTTTGGTGATTTTGCAAATGGCGCTCAAGTCATCATTGACCAATTCATCGCATCTGCGGAAATGAAATGGAAGAGGGCCTCTGGACTTGTTCTTTTGCTTCCACACGGATACGAGGGACAAGGACCTGAACATTCTTCAGCACGGCTCGAGCGCTTCCTAACGCTTTGTGCAAACCAAAACATGAGTGTCATTAACCCAACGACGCCATCTCAAATCTTCCACGCATTACGTCGACAGATTAAATGGAATTTTAGAAAACCACTTGTGGTCATGTCGCCAAAGAGTTTACTCAGACACCCAGAAGCAGTTTCACCAATTCGCGAATTCACTGACGAGACATTTAAGCCAGTGATTGATGACCTAACCACTGCACCTGAAAAAGTGAATAGAGTGCTTTTCTGCTCTGGCAAAGTGTATTATGACCTTGCACAGTACAGGCGCAAACTGTCTGAGGAAGAGACCGTCGCAATTGTGAGGATTGAAGAACTGTACCCATTCCCACAACGCGCACTTGACAATATCATCAATAGATACTCGAATGCTGAGTTCATGTTTGTTCAGGAAGAACCAGAAAACATGGGTGCTTGGCAGTACATCGATGAAGCGTTCAGAGATGAGTTAGGGCGAGAACTCGGTAGGGTTTGTCGAAGTGCATGTGCTTCTCCTGCAGTTGCATCAAGCAAAATGCATAACATTGAACAACAACGCATCCTTATAGAAGCATTAGGATTACCCCAAGAAACTTAACCATGTTTACCAATACTGAAATTGTCATCCCAAGTTTAGGCGAATCAATCACCGAAGTAGTCCTCGGACAGTGGCTCGTTCAAGATGGCCAGTGGGTAGATAGAGATGCCCCACTTGTTGAAATAGAATCCGACAAAGTCACACAAGAACTTCCGTCACCATCAGCTGGCAAAGTTTCGATTCAAAAGCAAGAAGGCGAGGAATGCCTCATAGGCGACATCATCGGATCAATTGATGAAAGTGCACAAAAGCCAACAAGTGCAGGCAATGAAGATGCTCCAGATAGCGCAGCAACAATTGAAGTCACCACAGAAACTGTCGCATCCGCTGCTCAAACAAGAAAAGCAACTCCGCTTGCCAAAAAGGTAGCAGACGATTTAGGTGTTTCACTTGATGAGATTGATGGATCGGGACCATCCGGAAGAATCACAAAAGCCGATGTCTTAAGTGCAGATCAACTAACAGATGCACCAAGCGCTGAAGCACCTTCAGAAAACTTACCGATGCACCGAGGAGTTCGACGTGAAAAAATGTCGACGCTCCGCAAACGAATCGCACAACGACTTGTTGAAGCACAACACCAGGCCGCGATGCTCACCACATTCAATGAAGCCGACATGACCAATGTCATTGCACTTCGCAAACTGCACAAGGATGAATTCAACGACAGGTATGGCGTCAATCTTGGATTCATGTCATTCTTTACCCGCGCGTGTGTTTCAGCACTTGGTGCTTGGCCAGCAGTCAATGCATCACTCATAGACGGTGAGATTGAATATCACGATTACGTTGATATGTCTGTCGCTGTCGGCACAGACAAGGGTCTTGTCGTCCCAGTCCTCAGAAATGCTGAACGTCAGTCATTCGGGGAGATTGAATTGAACATCAAAGAACTTGCGACGAAAGCACGCGATGGCAAACTCACGATGGATGACATGACAGGTGGCACATTCACCATCAGTAATGGTGGCGTTTACGGCTCAATGATGTCAACGCCTATCTTGAACCCACCACAATCAGGCATCCTCGGTCTTCACCGAATTCAAAACAGACCAATTGAAGATCCAGACAATCCTGGCTCAATCATTTTGAGACCAATGATGTACCTCGCGCTGAGTTACGACCACCGAATAGTTGATGGTGAAGGCGCAGTCAGTTTCCTTGTGCACGTCAAGAATTGCATTGAAAATCCGCAACGCCTCTTGCTTGGACTGTAACTGATGTGTGACATCGGTCACATTCCA
>JAKVBR010000063.1 GCA_022447165.1 Phycisphaerales bacterium
ACGTCAGCCGGTTTCGGTGCGTTCTGAACTGTTCACTTCGTTCGTTGAATGTTCCCCCACCTTCAGTTTCGTAATAGTGCCTTGCACCCTTCAACTGCCCTACAATTGTAATGAGGATCTCATTTAATCCCATAGTCATGTACTCAGGGGCATGTCTATTCACAGAAACAGCAACAGGAACATCTCTCAGTTCAAGCGAATGCCTCCTTTCATCATCGAGATTTGCCAATGCTTCTCTCGCTTCATTCCAAAATGTTGCGTACTCAGGCGAGGCAAGTTTGCGAATCCAAATCACTTCTTCTCGTGTGTAAGGCGCAATACCCAATTCAACAAATGATTTCCTTAGGTCTTGTAAATATGCATCATCTTCAGCGATCTCCGCATTTTCCAGCAAGGCAACAATACGGTCACGCTCCCCTACTCGATGAAGGAGTTCGAGACACCTTGAGCGATATGATTGTTTCCATGATTGGCTTGAATGGACCAGCGTGTTAAAAACTAAGTTGACGACTTCTTCGTTGCCAACCATTTCGACGAGTGCAAGATACTCTGGTCGTTCTTGTTCAGTTTGAACCATCATCGTTGGGGACGCCCAAGAACTGATGAGCCCTTCACGTAGTTCAGTGATGTTGTTGCTACCAATCCAATCACAGACCTCAACAAGCCACGTCCAGTTGTTCAATCGTGGCAATTGTTGCCTCAGTGTTCTGATGACGCCTTGCCGGTCAACGCTCCATAAGCGTTCAAGAGCAGCCATACGAACCTCGTTGGTGTAACCCGGTTTCCAAAGAAGCGGCATGAGGAGCTTTTGGAATGACTCGCTTGAGAGTCCGCCCTCAGCTTGAAGTTGATTCATCGCCTTTAGTTGAACCCTTGGGGAACGACCTGTCTCTTGAAGAACTTTAATCGGATTAGACACTTGCTGAGAACCGCATGAAGTAAGTATGAACAGAATGATAAATAATCTATTAACTTTCATAGAAACATTGTACTAAAGCCTATTGAGACTCATTCTCAACATATTATTTCGTGGAATTAGATAATATTCACAACAATGATGACTGAACAAAACGTCCAATTCACTGCTGTAGCAGAAGTCCTTGAACTTATTCGACCCTCTATCCAAGCAGATGGAGGAGATGTCGAGCTCGTCTCAGTTGATCACGAAGGCGTTGTGACAGTGAAGTTTAAAGGCGCGTGCATCAATTGCCCATCGATGGACATGACGCTACAAGGTGGTATTGAGACGATGCTGAAAGAACGCATTCCATCAATCACGCACGTTCAAGTCGCAGAATAAGCCCTAAAACAACCCTTTATGAGCACAACACTTAGGTCAACCCTACTCAGGGTAGATTTGCATTGACAACGCATGCAGTCCTTTGGTAGGATGAGTGCTGGTGGTTCGCGTAGGCTGCGCGAAATTTCTTATGAAAGAAAAAGCGGCAGGAGGTCCGCAACGATGCTAGTAATTACGAGAAGAGAAGGGGAAGAGGTTGTTATTGGGGATCCGGCAAATCCGCTTGGGGTAGTTCGAATTGCATCAATCAAGGGCGACAGGGTTCGTATTGCTATGGATTTTCCAAGAGAAGTCGCAGTACACCGAAAGGAAGTCGCTTCTCAAATCGCAACATCCGGCCCAGCGATTGCTGGAAAAATCAGACCCGTTACAGAATAAAAAGAGCTTGCGGCACGTGGTGGGTCATGCCGCAAGCTAAGGGAAGGTTGGCCGGTTAAGCCCGACCGACTTGAGGAAGAGCTCTCGGCTATGCTTATAACCGAGAGCCAAGTTTGGGTTAGTACCGCGCGTCCGTGCTGGTACCATTCCTGAACAGAGTCGTCCCTGACTCATGAAAAACAGCAAATTGCTGCGTGTTTGTTAACGAGAAAGCGGTGTCATCCTTGACAGCAACTTTGTCGAAATCGAAGCGTCCTTGCTTCGCGTGAAACAACTGTGGTGTCATGCTCCATCTCCTTGGTCTCTGCCCTGTTTGCGAGCCCTGAGCATGATTTCTTTGAGTTTGGATAATTTCTCTTCCCGCATTTGATTCCATGATTCTGGATTGCGAAGTTCGAGATGGTCTCTCACGCCGAGGATGACTGCTTGCTTGGAAATGCCTGCTAGCGCTAAGAGCGCGTCTGGCAATCGTATCCGCCCTGCCTTGTCGAGTTCGATTCGCCTCGATTGCGAGAACAGTACTTGCTCGAAGTCCATGACATCTTCGTCTGGAAGGAGTGATTGCTCGAATGACATCGCCATGTTTACAAATGTCTGTTCCGGCCAAAGCCAAATTGCTGCGTTCGGACCAGGTGCTGCATAGACGATGTTTGGTGCTGGACCAGTTGCAAAGCCACTCCGCATGTCCGAGGGTATCGAAATGCGCAGTTTCTCGTCGATAGATCGTTCTGATTCGCCTGTAAACAACATAAGTGTGAGCGTGAATTGCCATATCCAATCGTCCCCACATTACCCCACCTTTTCCCATTTTGCAACACTTTCTCAAAAAAAGTTCATGAAGTTGGTTCTCGGACGTGGCATCTTGCCGATTCTGTGACATCCTAAGTGCAGGTATATCAATAACTTCCGAGTTATATATTGCGCGATAAAACCAGATGACAGAAATTACTCCCGATACACAAACTATCCACAATGCGTTGCGGTGCCTCCCCGCTTCGACATTCGTTTTGACCTGCGCGCATGACCAATTCAGAGGTGGTTTAATCACAAGATGGGTTCAACGATGTAGTGATGAGCCCCCAATGCTTGTTGTTGCAATCAAAAAGGGGCAAGCCCTAGAACCAATGCTCCGAGACGCTCGTGCATTCGCGCTCTGCATGGTGCCCAATGGTGATCGGCGAATGATTCGTTTGTTTGGTAGACAACATGAACCAGATGACGATCCATTTCTCGCAGCCCCAATCACAACTGCTGTGACTGGCATGCCTATTCTCACGCAGTCGCTTGCTTGGTTTGACTGCCTTCTTGAGGGACACCTCTCCCCTGACTCAGACTCTCGTCTTTATCTTGGACAAGTCGTTGCAGCACATGTACACCCAACCGTGAGTAATTCGATGTTTGATAGTAACAATTCGGTTACGCCACCTTCGCATGACGACCTCTCAGAGAAGCGACAACGAAAAGTGAAATCAAAATCGAGCACTTGAAGGTAACCGCATCAAGAACCCATCCACAAACCGTGTGGGAGAAGTCACCGCGCGGATTCTGTGCGCTAGTTCAAGTGCACTTTGTATGACTTCATCCCGCTGTTGATCGAATGCATTAATCCAAGCCGTAACATCGATCTCATCAGATGCCCACGCAACGCGCTTCCCGATCGTTGGAATTGAGTGTACCGCGTGGTTTGTGGTGACTGCTAACGGTATGCCTTCCCATGCGACTCGCAACACATCGAGTACTCCATGACTCTCAACATACTCAGGCGTTTCAGGAACCCAAACAGCATCTGCAGCGTGAAGTACGTCGACTTGTCTGAAATGTGGCGGAAACAACACCACTTCATTGTGCATTGCCATTTGAGACAACTGTCCCATGAGTTCTGACTGAAACTGATACTGTTCCGGAAGCACAAGTTTTACAGTTTTACCTGCACATTCCAACCGCATCAACATTTCAATGATGCCCTGTGGAGAAGCGTACTTGCCTATACAACTCACAAGCAATTCATGCGAAACACCGAGTTGGTTTCGCGAAAGCGTCCGATCTAAAATGAGCGAGAAAGGCCGTAACCCAATGAGCGGCTCACATATATCAATGGATGCAATAGTGCGAGCTCTTAACAGAGACGCAGTAGCAACACTTGGAGTCATGATTGTCATTTTGTTTGAGACAAGCTCAATGTCATGCTCAATGTCATCAACGTAGCAGATTTTAGTTTTTGTTGTATCAACGCATGAAAGCGCTGCAGCCGTTCGATACCCCCAACCATACAGCACATGTTGGTGCTTTGCATTTGAATCGAGTAGCGCACCGATTCGGCTTGCAAGCGTCCTTGATTGATTCTCAACACCTGAGATATTGCCAATAACATTGAGCCCATACGATCGAAATTGTTTTGTTTCTTCCTCAGAACCCAACACAACAATCTCATGACCGCCACCGATATGCTGGCAGACGAGTCGGAGTAATCCTATGAGTTCAGAAGAAGTCGATGGACTTGAGGGAGCAATGAAGTGAAGTGCAGTCACAGCATCACTTTCGCTTTAGGTTTTCCCCAAGTCGACCTGTGTAATGCAAGTAGAACATTTCAGCAACATTTTTCCCAAGTTCCTTTGAAAGTTCCTCAGCAAGTTTACGCATCTCTGAAATTGAATGGACGTTATAGGGATCCACCTTGCTGAGCGTAGAAACAACTGGGTACGATGCGTCATTAACTGGGAACAATCGCTCCTTGTTTTCAACATCGATCACGCGAACTCTGCAATTGGCAACTGGATTTGCTGTTTGACCATCTGTCGTCAAAGCAAAAGCTGTCATTTCGACATAAATCACCGTGGATGCCCCGACTGCTTTACCAAGTTCACCGATTGAAAGAATGTTTCCATAACGATCTTTTGTTGCGCTAACACGCATGATGTCCTGAGGTGAAATCAACGTCGTAACTACATCTTCTTTCAGTAACAGTTCAGTAATTTTATCTGCGACAACCCTTCGCAATCGACTCGGATGAAGCAAGTTTCGACGGTCATCAACAAAGACTGCTGTTGGAACATCTGGCAAAACAAAGACGGCTTCTTGCTGTGGTTCTTCAGAAAGAATGTAACTTGCCCCTGCCATCAAGTTGCAACTTTGCAATAAACAACCGACAAGGCAAACCAAAACCGCTACGCAAAGACGAATCATTGATCTAACTCCGGTCTGTACCTGTCAGGATTTTTCGGTTCTTCATGCAAGTAAAAGAGCCAAGATGTTTCCTTGATGAACTCTGACAACAGACCTCGCTCAATGTCTGCTTTAGATGCCTCTTCGTGCGTCAGCACACTCGGTCGCCGTGGAAACATAGAATTGATTTCAAATGTCTGATCAAAACCATCTTGTTCAAAACTATTTTTTTCAATCACTCCGATGAGTGCATCGATGCGACCTTCCCACAACCATTGGTTGCCTGGAGGTGTCAATCGATAATTCTGAATTTGAATGTAGACAACTCTGTCGACCTTCAAAGCATTCACAATCTCGCTTGATGACATCGCTGTCCACTGCGATGTTGTGTATTGCCAGTGAGCAACATCAGTTGGGTTAAGGACTCTTACGTTTTGAACGTTTGTGGCAATTCGACCAGCAATGGCTTCAGCAATGATGTTCGCCATACCAGGATGTTCATAATGCATGACCAAATCTGCCTCAATCACCACAGCGACTGTGTGACCACTTAAGTCATACTCCGCTGGTTTTTCAATAAGCATTTGATCTTCATGCGCTTGCGCCATCGCACCACCGAATCCGATGATGTTACAACTTGCAAGCGTCAAGAAAGAGAGCAAGAAAAGGGTTGTCAGAAAAAGTCGAATCATTAAAAAACTCCGCGATAAGCAAGGATTTTAAAGCCCCAAGCGAGGAGCGCAAAGATGCAAAGAAGAATAATATACTTCCGAGTACAAAAAGGCATCCAAATGAGGGCTAGAGAACGCCCTGTAACTGCCGTAATGATGGCTATAGCGCCCGTAAGGAATGTCCCGATCGCTAAAACGAGCCCCATCGGTTGAGCAAGAAGGGATTGAAAAAACTGGCCCCTGACCGCATGAGCAAAGGACGTTGTCATGCCGCACGTCGGGCAAGGAAGGTCTGCTGCAACAATCCAGCCGCATGTTGGCAAACCAAGTTGGTGGTGCGTTCCAACGCCCCGCTGACTTGGCGTAACCCAAGCCGCAGCAAAAAAAATAACACAAACCGCAACCGCAATGATTGCTGCATAGATTCGGCTTTCTTGTGTTGCTCTCAATACTTCCATGGTCAACTCATCCACGCAGTATGATATCGCAAGTGTATTGGATCGATGGACATATTGATTTAGCATCTATTGCAGTTCGTGGAAGAGATATTCTGACTCAAAGTGAGAATGCACAGGAAGCATGCATCACAATTCCTAATTTGCTCGACAGTCCCATTCGCACTTTTTTTGGAACGATTTACACAACCTTCACAAATGGTTCGTTTGGATTCGACTCATCGAACGATCGTGAAGGTGCGCACCGTGCTGGGCTAGAACAACTCGCGGTATATGACAAACTCGTTGAAGACGGACATCTCACAAAACAAATGCATGGACTCACAGTTGATGACGATTTGTCGATGCTCCTCGTATTGGAGGGTGCAGACCCCATCCGAAATCCAGATGAAGTCAAGTGGTGGCGTGACCAAGGGCTGAGAGCGGTCGGATTGACATGGTCAGACGGAACCAGATATGCCGGAGGCAATCGTTCGCTTGGTCCCATTACAGATGAAGGCAAGGAACTTGTTTCTGCGCTTGATGAAGCGGGCATCGTGCATGACGTTTCACACTTAGCAGATGAAGGTGTCGAACAATTGTTTGACATTGCAAAAGGACCCATCATTGCAAGCCACTCCAACAGCCGCTTACTGCTCAACTCAGATTCCCAGCGGAACTTGAGTGATGACCTTGCCAAAGAACTGTTATCTCGTGGCGGCGTCATCGGGCTGAACTTATGTACGCAGTTTCTCGCTGAACCATTTGATCGGGAAACACATACTGCTACGATTGAAGATTGCGTGACTCATGTGCTTCACTTTTGCGCACTTGCCGGAAACAACAATCAAGTCGCACTTGGTTCTGACTTTGATGGTGGTTTTACACCAAAGTATCTACCTATTGGCATCAAACACCCATCAGCACTGGACGCGCTGACAAGCGCACTGAAAAGCGCTGGTTTTACTGAAGATGAGTTACATTCATTTGCGCATGGCGCTTGGGAGCGAGTTTTTAATTCAGTGGAGTGCTAAAAGGCACGCAGGTTCCGCCGGTTTGCACCTCAGTTAAGAGGTGAAGTTTCACACCAGTACCATGGAGTTCAGCAACTGAGACCGCATCATCTGTAAAGAAGTGTTGAATGACTTCGCCACTTGCACTCATTTCAATACCGCCACATGCCATGCTGATGAGATCGCGATGTTTGTTGACCCATGCCGCAACAATCGTTGTTTCTCTAAATGACTCAGCATGAGCAAGAACGTGAACATTGCCTTCACTGTCAAGTGCAAGCTCAATATCAGTGTGTTCCGGACATCGGGGTTTTATTGAAAGTAGGCCATCGACATAAGATGAAAGTGCTGCTTCTGATGCAATGACTTTTTCAACGACTGCGTCTTCAACAAGCACGCCTTGCTCGCTTTCTTCCGCAATGTGCGGAGTTGTCTTTTCTTCAATCTGCTCAACCGGAAATTCCGGAAGGACTCGAGTTGTTGTTTCTAAGACATCTTCTTGCGTTGAACTTGTACGCAATCGACTGAGCAAATCAATGAGATTGCATGACCGAGGAATACTGCATTGAGATTGCACCTTTGATTGTGAACCCATTGCAGGGAGCGGATGCCCTACTTCGACGTGAATGCCAAGTTGATGCTTTGCTGTTTGGACAATTCTGCTTGAGGCGTCATTTGCTGCGCGTTCTTCCGCGCCGACAATCACGATGCGGATTGGCGGCAAAGCGTCTTGGTCCTTGGAAGCAGTCACAAAATTTTTGAGTAAGCGATATGCCCCCACAACTGCCGCTTGGTCTGCCCCTGATAAGAGTGTGATGATGTCGGGGTCGCCGTGCAGAAGAGAAACAGCGTCTCCGTCTGCAGGTGGCTGCACAATCCAGTGCGATACTGGCGAATCGATGTTGCTTAAGATTGTTTCAATCGAATTGCATGCTTCAAGTTCAACTGGAATGTTCCCAATTGAAGCGAAGTCAATCGTTTCGTCGTGCATGCGAACAAGCATTGCGTTGCCTTCGCCTGCCGCTCTTCCTGCATACGGTACTAACCAAAGTCCGCCTTGAACTGGTAAATGCGCTGGAATCAACAACTCAACAGTTGTCTTAATTGCTTCGTCTTCTGCTGTTGTAAATAGAGCAGCAATTTGAGCGTATTGTTCAGAACTTGGAGACATCGATGTCCTCTGAAGGTGTTATTTTTCCGATGACCGCTGAGTCACTACTGTGTTCTTCTGCAATGGTTTGCTCAGGAAAAGATTCAGGTGGCGCAGGTCTTGCGTTCACACGCCTCGCGAGTTCCGCTGCTCTGTTGGTTGTGGCTTGTTGAATCTCGACAATCGGCTTCTCAACGTGAATGTCCTCAAGCCACTCAACAAGCGAAGTAAAATCTCGCTCGGCATCACTGTTTGGCGCAAAATCCACGACGGGCTGCCCAAAACTTGCTGCCTCGCGCAGTGTTTCATGGTCTCGAATAACGCATGGTGCAACTTCAGGAGCAAATGATTCTTGCAATCGTTGCAGAAGCGTCCTTGCAAGCGGCGATGGACGGTGAATTGAAGGCAGTATCCGGCATGCAACCGGCTTACCGATGCGAGCAATCAGTGCCTCGATAGTCTTACGCTGACGACGAGCGCCACGAATTGAGAAGTACCCTGTTTCAACTGGAATGATGGCTTCAGTCGCTGCCCGAAGTGCGTTGTACGTCAGCAAACCAATGTTAGGTGGACAATCGATGATGCATCTGTCGAAATGGTCGCTCCACAGATTTAGCAAACTCTCAAGCCGTTGGTCACGGTCGGGTAACTGATGGAGCGCGCTACCTGGGGCCTCAAGTGCTGAAAGCATCATCGTACTTGGTGCTAGGTGCAAGTTACGAGTCACTTCCCACAGGTAGTCGTCTTTATCCAACCCAT
>JAKVBR010000064.1 GCA_022447165.1 Phycisphaerales bacterium
TGCGGCATTTTTGGAGCAGTTCTCTATCTCATCCTCAATCTTGCTGGATATGTTGTTGGTACTGATTTCCCGGGGCTACTGTTTAATGACACCGCAACTCCACTTGTTGGCGCCTCCGCGGGTGTCTTTGGCATTCTCCTTGCGGGTGCTTATCTCGCACCGAATGTCACAGTGCTCCTTTTCTTCATCATCCCGATGCGGTTATCAACTCTCGCGTATGCACTCGTTGCAGTCGCAGTTTTGACCGTACTCTTTGGTGGAGAGGGTTCAAACAAGGGCGGTGAAGCAGCGCATCTTGGCGGGGCAATTGCGGGGTGGTACTTCATCCGCAATCCGCATCATCTCAATGGGTTCTTTGATTTCTTAGGCAAGGCAGACCCAACCTCGAAACATTTCGCATTGAAGCAACGAAGGCATTCGCAAAACGATGTCGACAAGATTCTTGACAAGATCCATCGCAAAGGGCTTCAAAGTTTGTCGGCAAAGGAAAAGCGTATTCTTCATGAGGCCTCAAAACAACAAAAAGAGGAAGAGCAGTGAGCGGCCCGCTTTCGTTCACGATTCATAACAAATCATCTGAGAATGCTGCGCGTACTGGCGTGGTTGAAACATGTCATGGTTCTTTTCAAACGCCAGCATTTATGCCTGTTGGAACGAAGGCAACCATTAAAGGTGTGACGCCTGACCTCATCGCGTCTACCGGTTCGGAAATCATTTTGAATAATGCGTATCACCTCATGCTTCGCCCAGGCGATGAGATGATTGCGAAGTTTGGTGGTGTTCACGAGTTTATGAAATGGTCAGGTCCAATCCTCACAGATAGCGGTGGGTATCAAGCATGGTCAATGGCTGACATCAATACCATTGATGAAGATGGTGTGACATTCAAGTCCATCATTGATGGCTCAAAGATTCGCGTCACGCCCGAGCGCTCGATTGAAATTCAAAACAACTTAGGTGCTGACATCATCATGGCGTTTGATGACTGCCCATCATCGATTGCGCCGCAATCGCAACATCTAGAACGAAGAAGGCATGCGCTTACTGTACGCGATGGGGCACTCAATGAAGATGAACACCATAAGCGTTTGCTACAATCACTTGACCGTACGGCGCGCTGGCTTGAGCGGTGTGACAAGGCGCATCAAAAGAAGGATGTCCAAGCTCTTTTTGGCATTGTGCAAGGTGGGACGAATCTAGACCTTCGTTCGCGGAGCGTTGAACAAGTATGCTCAGTTGATTTGCCTGGTTATGCCATCGGTGGCGTAGCAGTCGGCGAGTCCCCCAATGCCATCGCAGAAGTTGTGAAGTACACGGCATCCCTTCTTCCAGAAGAAAAACCTCGATATTTAATGGGCGTGGGATACGAGCGAGATATCGTAAGCGCAGTTGCCGCAGGGATTGATATGTTCGATTGTGTACTGCCTTCTAGAAATGGCCGGAATGCCCACGCATTTACCCGAAATGGGCAAATACACCTCAGAAATGCCCGTTTTAAGGAAGATATGAGCGTTCTTGAAGAGGGGTGCACTTGCTATACCTGTGCTCATGGACACGGCAGGGCGTATCTCAGGCATCTGTATATGTCTAAGGAGATGCTCGGAGGCATCCTCGTGAGCATACATAACATTCACCACTTCCAGTCTCTCATGGTGGACATACGGGCTGCAATAAGCGAAAATAACTGGTCTTGGCTCATCAGCCGATGGCCATGCTTACAACAAACTCCTGCAACTACTTAGGACACTCAAGATATGAATGATTTTGGATTCTCAATCCAGGCGATACCCGCACTTTTCGCTCAAGATGGAAGTGAAGGCCCACCAGCTCCAGGGCAAGAAAGTTCAGCAACCATCATCGCAGATGGAACGCAACCCGGCGGTTCAGCACCGCAAGTGGCAAACCCATTTGGAGACAATTTCTTCCTCATGCTGATGCTCATTTTGCTTGGCATGATTGTGTTGAGTTTCTTCAGTGGTCGTAAACAACGAAAGCAACGTGCGACGATGCTTGATGCACTTAAAAAGCATGACCAAGTGCTCACAAGAGGCGGCGTGTTCGGTTCAGTTGTTGAAGTGAAGCCCGACCGAGTCGTTCTCAAAGTAGACGAGTCATCAAACACAAGAATCACAGTTCTTCGCGATAGTATTGAGCAAGTGACTGCCGATAATTCTGGAAATTAACGAACGCATTTATTTATATAAGTTTGGATTATTAACACATGCAAAATCTCCTTTGGAAGATCATTCTGATAGTTCTCATTCTCGTTGGATGCTTGTTTAGCATTAATCCACCTGAGAAGAAAATCCGATTGGGTCGTGACCTTAGTGGTGGTGTGAGTTTGATTTACTCAGTCACTATGGAAGACGATGCCAATAGGGAAGCGGTGCTATCTCAAACCATTGAAGTGCTGAAAGAACGTGTCAATCCTGATGGCGTGCTTGACATTCAAATGACGCCGCTTGGTACTGACCGCATCGAAGTTGTCATGCCACTTCCGAGTCCTGAAGTCAAAGAACTCGCTGGCGTCTATCGGGGTCAATTAGATGACTTGCTCGTTCGAGCGCAAATCAAAGCAGGTGCTCTTGATTCAGCGCTTGCAGATGGCAGTGCCCCAGAAGAGTTTGGTAGCGAAGGTAATAGGGGAACGCTTATTGCTTCATTGCAATCGCTCTACGACAACTTGATCACAAAAACGAGTGAACTAGACGCTGACCCAGAAAATGTCGCACTTGAACAAGAAGTTGCGGACCTTGAAATTGAGTTTGAAGACGCACGCGCACTTTTGCTTGACATGAGTTTAGACCGCACAGATGTCATCAACTTGCTCCAATTGGACATCATTGGCGAGCCGCTTCGTGATGAAGAAGGGCTTGTTATTCGCGATGTCCAAACAGATGAGGTTCTTCGTGGTGCAGCACCAAGAGATGTTGCACTTGTTGAAATGGAACAGGCATACCCGCACCTCGCAAGTGATATTGCAGTTGTTGTCGATTCATTTGATGCCTACCAAAGCAAGCGAACCGGCTTTGATGACCCTGAAGCCCTCGTGCGAATGCTTCGTGGTGCAGGTGTTCTTGACTTTAGAATTGCAGTCGAAACGGGCAAGGCGGAGGGCTTTAGCGTAGAGGACTTGCGAACGCAACTCCAAGAAGTTGGTCCAGACAACACAGACTCGCCAATTGCGTCGTGGTATCCGATTAACACGGTCGACGAATGGTATGAAACACCAGCGCAACTTGCCCTACTCCTTGAAAACCCGCAAGGATATTTTGCAGCAAACCGCGGATTTGAAGCGGCCGAATATGAAGGCACAATTTACCTACTTCTTTACGATGATGACACAAGAAGCATGACGCACAAGGGCGGGAACAAATGGTCGATTGCAAGTGCATATCAATCAACAGACCAATTTGGTCGCCCTGCAGTAGCATTCCGTCTCGATTCCTCAGGCGGTTCAATGATGGGCAAGTTGACTGGCCCGAACGTAGGCGAGCCAATGGCAATCGTGCTCGACGGCCAAGTGTATTCTGCACCAAACTTAAATTCACAAATCAATACAAGCGGCATCGTTCAAGGTAACTTCTCACAAGAAGAAATCAATTACTTGCTACGCGTTCTTGCGGCTGGCTCACTTGAAGCACGTTTGAGTCATGACCCAATTGCAGTAAACATCATCGGCCCATCAATTGGTGTTGAAAACTTAAACCGCGGTTTAAGTGCACTTGGATGGTCCGTTATTGCAGTCATGGCATTCATGCTTCTGTACTACATGTTCGCTGGGTTCGTTGCTGACTTTGCGCTGCTTGCAAACGGTATTCTCATCTTTGGCATCATGGCGCTCATCGATGGCACCTTTACATTGCCAGGTCTTGCAGGCGTTGTGCTTACAATGGGTATGGCAGTTGACGCAAATGTACTGATTTATGAACGTATTCGGGAAGAACTCAACGCAGGGGCAAGAGATTTGCGAGAAGCGATTCGGGAAGGGTACAACAAGGTGTACTCAACCATTATTGACGCAAATCTGACAAACCTCATCGTTTGTTTTGTGCTTTACAAAACTGCGACAACTGAAGTCAAGGGCTTCGCTGTAACACTTTCAATCGGTATTCTTGCGACGCTCTTTACGTCACTCTTCGTCACGAGAGTTATTTTCGCCTTATACACAAATGTCTTTGGCGCTCGAAAACTCTCGATGCTTCCAATTGTGATACCGTTTATTGCGAAAGTGCTTCATCCAGCGGTGAACTGGATCAGCATGCGAAAAGTATTCTGGACTTGTAGCGTGATGCTTTGTGGTTGTTCGCTCTGGCTACTCATGGGCAGGGGTGTCACAATGCTTGACACGGAATTCCGTGGCGGCGTTTCGATGACGATGCGAACGAAAATGGATGGCGATCATCGCTTGCTACTTCCTCACACAGGTGAGGGTTCAGTCGAAGCGAGAGTGAGAGCAATCGGTGCAGAAGCCACAGGTGACAGTGAAAAGGACCGCATCCTTGCAGAGCTTGCAGGTGCAACAGTGCTTACTGTTGGCGACACTTTAGTTGACGGCTTAGATCGGGTCATCTCAGATGGTTTCCAAGTGAAAGTTGCGAACCCTCCAGGCATTAACAATGACACAGTCGTCACTGAAACAGTTGTCGAAGCGATTACTGAAGCGTTCGGAGACGATCTCGATGTGCCACCTTCGCTTGTGTTTGAAGGCATTGGCTCAAATGCATATCAAAACTACACACACCAGATTGCACAAAACGCTCAGTCAGTGAGTGACGTGATTGGTGGTACTGCCCGCGGCGAAGTCAAAGATTACCGCGGTGGCGTGTTGGTGTACGTTGAAAACATTTCACCTGCCGTGAGTGTTGAAGATGTTAGAAAGCGCGTTGACCGAATGCGTCAACAACCAGAGTACGCACAGAAGGCAGGTGCTCGTGATGTTGAAATCTTTGGCATCAAGCGTGCTGAAGGCGGCTTCCAATCAATTGCAGTTGCAGTCTATGACCAGAACATGAACTACCTTGGTAACACGCCTGAGATTGTTGATGAAAAAGTCGCAGCGGTCGAATGGGAACTTGTATCAACAGCACTTGAGCAACCACAGAGTTTAGAGCAAGTCAGCAGCTTCTCATCTCAGATTGCTGAAACATTGAAAGCCAATGCGATTGTTGCGGTCATCCTTTCACTGCTCGGAATTCTTGCTTACATTTGGTTTAGATTCGGTTCACTTCGATACTCACTTGCAGCAATTGTTGCCCTTGTGCACGATGTCACGATTACGCTTGGTGCTCTAGCACTTGCTGGTTACATTGCGAACATTACCTTCTTCAGTCAGACGCTACACATTGAAGCATTCCAGATTGATCTTGGCGTCATCGCAGCGCTCTTAACAGTGATTGGTTATTCCCTGAACGATACGATTGTTATCCTTGATAGGATTCGCGAGAACCGTGGTAAACGGCCGATCCCGACGATGCAGAATGTCAATGACTCGATTAACCAAACGGTGAGTCGTACAGTGCTTACATCAGTGACGACGCTCATCGCGGTGTTTATCATTTACTCTGCTGGCGGAAGCGGAATCAGACCGTTTGCCTTTGCGCTCCTCGTTGGTATCTGTGTTGGTACATACAGTTCAGTTGCGATTGCTGCACCGCTCGTCTTTAAGAAGGGCCCAGCAAGAGCGCCAAAACCAACTGAACTCGATGGCGCTCAGCCAGAACCCGTGTGATTTCAAGTTTTTACGCAGGTATTGCCGATTTCATAAGAGACAGTGAATGACTAGTTGCCAAGGAGGGCACAATCATGACGGGAACAACTAAAGCGATTTTATCGTTATCCGTGTTATTGCTCGCAGCACTTGTTGTGTATTACGGCATGACACCACCGCAACAATCAAACTACATCTCAGCAGATGTCCCAACTCGCAGTTCATCGATTGACAATGCAGTTTTTGGTGGGGATCCATATGAAAAAGCGCAGGCATTGAACTTACTCACAACAATGTCGGAGCAAGAGGAGAGTCCTACTCATGTTCCAGTTGGTCAGGAGTTGTGGGAACCACCTGTGCCAGAGGTCAGTGAAGTTGTTGAAACAGTAGTAGAGCCCGTTGCTGAAACTGTTGAGCCAGAGTTTTATCTCTACACAGTTAAAGAAGGAGAGACGCTTGGCGAAATCGCATCAAGTGAATTAGGTGGCTATTCGAAATGGCAATCCCTCGCTGAGTTTAACTCAATCAGTGATCCAAGTTCAATCAGAGCAGGGCGTGTGTTGCGAATCCCAACATCAACGACAGTATCAAAGCCAATGGAAACAGTCATCGTCGAAAATGAAATCGTTGACATGATGCAGTATGTCATTCAAGATGGTGACACACTCTCCTCTATTGCCGAATCACACTATGGTAATGCGAATTTGTATAAAGTCATCCTTGACGCAAATCCAACCCTCGACGAACGAAGACTAAAGATTGGCAAGTCAATTATGGTGCCAAAGTTGTGAAGCGTTGCTGATTCTCTTCCATTCTTGGTAGGGACTTGCTTCCAATCACAATCGAATCGATCGAATCTTTCGCGGGGCTATCACATAACAAAAATTGAATGGCATCTTGCGGATCAAGATGACCACTATTGAGCGCTTTTTTGACAAGCACGATTGTGTTCAATTCATGCGCAGCAAGGATGACATCCTCTTGAGATTGATTCGCATGGCTATATTCAATCATCATGACATCCGACCACTGTAATGCATGCATCTGTGCTTCAATTGTTTTACCACTGAACCCAATGTGTGTTGCCAATCCATTTTGCTTTGCATCGCACATAAACTCAACAGCGTCACTGTCCGTGAGCAATGCGAGATCATCAGGTGGAGCATGAATCAGCAAGTAATCAAGATGGTCTGTCTTGAGTGCTTTAAGTGACTGTTCAACTGAAGCAGCCATGCCCTTAAACGAAAAATCGAAAGAGCCGTCAACCCGTTCGCCAACCTTAGAAGAAAGGATGTATTCGCTTCTTCGATGACTGATGAACTTGCCGATTCGTTCTTCACTGATGCCGTATGCTGGTGCAGTGTCAATGAGCGTGATTCCACAATCGAGAACACCACCTAAAAGTTGCTCTGCTTCCTCATCAGTTGGCAACGAGGAACCCGCTGAAGCGTATTTGTCTGAAGGAATTCGGCCAATTTGATACGCCCCAAAACCAAGTTTGCTGAGGACAGGTGTATTCATGTGCAAAGTTCCTCAGGCGTGTTCCAAATGGCGTCAGTTTCCCATTGTGGTAGAGCAACCATCGGTCTTGGCCACGTAAACTCGCTTGTTTTAGATTCAGAGAGAACTGAATCAGGCCGTATCCTTGCCGCGATTGCCTCAGCAAGTCGAGGCGCAAATGCTAATTTGGTCGGGAAGCACGTATGGACGCCATCAACTGAGTCAATGGATACATCTTGCGGCCGCTTTCCTTTTGTAAATTGCTCAGCACGCGTGGATCGGTATGTTAAAAACTCTGCTTGTGATAAATCGATGCTAGGTACTGTTGCGTGTAACTCTTTAGACGCATGACAAATCAGTTGGTTCGGTTCCATGTTGACACCATCTTCTGCAAGTTGACCACCCACTTGCCAAACTGTTCTACCCGCGTAATCGGTCGTCGTTGTAATCGTCACTCTGGTCTTTGCGCCATCTATGCAGTGCCCATTGATTGTAGGCAAGTTCCCTCTGACAAGGACCATGTGAAGCGGCCGCGATTGGGTTGCTTGAGCAGTGAGTCCAAATTGATTACGAAGTGTTTCGTTTCCGCTTCCTGCTGTTAGGACAACGTCCTTTGCAATGATGTTGAGCGGCTCACCTGTTTGTGGATTCAAGAGGGACACTTTCCAGCATTCGTCTTCCTTGCTGACTTCCACGCCGCCAGGAGCAGTGAGTAGAAGTTTGTCTTCTAACTTCTTGCTGAGGACTTCAAGCAAACTTCTTGGTTCGATGACTTGTTCGGCAAGCCGAGCGACGGTGAATCCTTCGCTTTTTAACCAATCAGGTCGTTCTTCGTCATCAAGCACTTCTGGTTTTACGCGGAGCGCCATCTTTGCACCTAAAAAGCCCAAACGAGAAGTGAGTGATTTTGTTTTCCAGACATAACAATTATCTGCTCTGAGATGTACGTCAGATAAGTTCGGTGAAGATTCGCCTGCAAGCGATCGACGCCAAAGGGTAGGCATTTCCCTGATTGCAACTGCGGACTCATGCCCGCCCTTTGTAATCTCGTATTTGAGGCCACCATGGATAATACCTTGCGAATCAATTGTTTGGCCATGCCCAAGGGCATTTGATTCAAGGAGCAGGGCTTGGTAGCCAAGTTCAGTGCATTTGTTGAGTGTAAAGAGCCCTGCGACTCCGCCTCCAAAGATGAGGCAATCAATCTGAATAGTTGGCTGAGCCATAAGAGTATCTTAATTCACGAAGCCCATCGTTTGTAGTAGGATGACCCCATGAACACAAATCATTGGACGATTGTCGGAAGCCATGGAGAAACAATCTTTGGTTCTACTGAGGGTCCAGATGGAGTGGTTCGCGGAGTGGCGCTCCTTGCTCACGGTTTTAAGGGGTATAAGGATTACGGCATGTTTCCTTGGTTATCTCGTCAACTCGCATCGATTGGATTGATCTCTCACCGATTTAATTTTTCTCATTCTGGGATGCAAGCAGGAATCGATGAGTTTGAACGCCCAGATTTGTTTGAGAAAGATACATGGAATAGACAGGTGGAAGATTTGAAAGTCCTTGCTGACACCTTCCGCCAATC
>JAKVBR010000065.1 GCA_022447165.1 Phycisphaerales bacterium
AACACAGTCGAGCATCGTTGAATGGCTTTTGCCATGGCAACATCATCAAGGATGTTTGCTTCGATGAATTCCACATCAACTCCCTGGAATCGTCCAACATCACCACTGCTTAAGTCATCAATCACTTTGACGTTGCATCCTACGGAGGCGAGTTGCTTCGTAAGATGTGAGCCAATAAAGCCCGCACCACCAGTGATGAGCACGGTTTGCGTTGCAAAAAAATCGTTGGCACTCTGCGAAAACTGCATGGGTTCAAAGTATCGTATCACTAAACATGCAATTATCTCTTTACAACTCTCTCACGCGGGCAACGGAAGCGTTCAGCGCCATTGATGAATCGGGCAAAACGGTTACGTTTTACGCGTGTGGGCCTACGGTTTACGACTACGCTCACATCGGGAATTTCAGGGCATTTCTCAATGCGGACGTGCTCCGAAGAACGCTTGAATCGATTGAGTATACCGTGAACCAAGTCATGAACATTACAGATGTAGGGCACATGACAGAGGATAATCTCGCTGATGGTGGCGGTGAAGACAAGATGCAAGTTGCTGCAAACCGGCTCACCGAGGCGAAGAAAGCAGGCAAACTTCCAGAGAACTCAACGATTGACCCAAATGACCCTTATGCCGTTGCTTCATTTTATGCAGATGCATTTATCGAAGATGCAGAGATGCTTGGCATGCGAATCGTTGAAGATGCAAAAGCCTCAACAGATTGCATGCCAAGACCCACAGCATATGTTGCGCAAATGATTAAACTCGTGCAATCCCTCATCGACAATAACCATGCGTACGTTGCTTCAGATGGTGTTGTGTACTTTGATGTGATGTCGTTTCCTGACTATGGCAAACTTTCCGGTAACACGCTTGACTCACTTCGAAGTGGTGAGGGTGGCCGCGTTGATATGGAGACGCAATCAATCAAAAAACATCCTGCAGACTTTATGCTGTGGAAACCAGATGCAAAACATCTGATGCGTTGGGAAAGTCCGTGGGGTGAAGGGTATCCGGGATGGCATCTTGAGTGTTCAGCAATGGCGTGCGCCCTTCTAGGCAATGTCATCGATATTCACTCGGGCGGAGAAGACAATATTTTCCCGCATCATGAGTGTGAAATTGCGCAGTCATGTTGTGCAACAGGTGAACCGTCTTTTGCTCATTACTGGTTCCACACAAGGTTTCTTCTCGTAGATGGCGGGAAGATGAGCAAGAGCAAGGGTGACTTTTATACCCTTCGCGACCTTCTTGAAAAGGGCGCTACCCCTGCCGCAGTACGGCTTGAACTCATCAAAACACATTACCGTTCAAACGCAAACTTTACCTTGCAGGGCCTCAAAGATGCGCAGCGCCAAATTGAACGCTGGCAACGACTCAAGACTTGGCTTGAGCACCACGCAACTCATTCAATCGAACCCAAGGGACCACTTGCTCAAGCCAAGGAAAAGTTCATGGCAGCAATGTGTGATGATTTAAATGTTGCAGGAGCAATTGGAGCGCTGAGTGAAGCGGTTTCTACGTACGCTGTAGACCGAGAACCAACAGTCACTGGTGAAGGCGGGCATTTGCAAGATGAACTCGATGCACTGCTTTCGATGGATGAAGTCCTTGGGGTACTCGGGTTGAAACACGAAGCATCAACGACAGAACTCGCGGTGGAAACAATCGAAGCCATGATCGATGAACGAATTACCGCTCGTGATAACAAAGACTGGTCCAGAGCAGATGACATTCGTGACGAACTTCTTGAAATGGGTATCGAGATCAAAGATGGTCCGGAAGGCACCTCTTGGACGCGAGTGGTCAAGTGATGACTGCTTCAATACCTATCATTGGAATCACTGGGGGTATTGGTTCTGGAAAAAGTTTTGTTTCAAACTTGTTCACTTCATTTGATTGTGTCGTTGCAAACGCAGATGACAATACAAAAGTCGTTCTCAACAGACCCGAAACACAAACAACGTTAACTGAGTGGTGGGGCGACGAGGTCATCGCGGAAGATGGCCAAACAAACCGTTCTTTCATTGCTTCAATCGTGTTTAACGATGAAGACGCACGCAAACAACTCGAATCGCTTATTCATCCCGCCGTACGCGAATTGCAAAACGAACAGTTTGCCCTTGCATCTGAAGATACAAGAGCACTTGTTATTGATGCACCATTACTTCTTGAAACGGACTTGCATACGCTTTGCGACGCAGTCGTGTTTGTGCAAGCGAGTGACGAAATTCGACTCGCTCGCGTACAAGAAACGCGAGTATGGGACGAAAATGAGCTTCGCAGGCGTGAAGAGGCCCAAATGCCACTTGACAAGAAGGCAGATTCAGCCGATTATGTCATCATCAACGAGAGTGATCAGTCGTCAGTCATGACGCAAATCAAACAGATTCTCGACGATATCAAACGGACCACAAGTTAAGAAGTCCTAAGAAAACCCCCTTTTATTGAATTCATACATATGCCACAAGGCGCCGCGGTTCATGCCAACAATTGGTCGTTCGGACTTAAGCGGAATGAGGAGAATCATAGGAAATGGCTAAGAAAAGAAGACGTCGTAAAAAATCGAGTAGCGGTGATGGTCTCGCAACCATGTCACTGAAGCCAGGTGAAGTGCCGACCGACGAGGAACTCGAAACGGAGGCGGCCTCGCTGGATTCAAAGTTAACAGCCGCTGCACAAAAGAAGTACGACAAAGCGAAGAAGGAAGGGTACGACCTTGCAGCTCTTCAACACATGAAGAGCAAGGAACTTGGTGAAATTGCTAAGAAAGAGAAGGTTGAAAATTGGTCTGAGATGCCTCGCCAGAAACTTGTCTTTGAGATTCTAAAAGCGCAAGCAAACAGACAAGGTCTCATGATTGGTGAAGGTACGCTTGAGATTATGAGTGACGGGTACGGCTTTCTTCGAAGTCCAGAGTATTCATACGTTGCGTCACCAGACGATGTTTATGTCAGTCCATCACAGATTCGTCGCTTTGGATTGCGGAAGGGGCAGATTATCCGCGGACTCATCCGTCCACCAAAAGAAACAGAGACGTACTTTGCAATGCTTCGCGTTGAAGCAATCAATGGCAAAGACCCTAAAGACATTCATGACATCCCAACATTCGAAAACTTAACACCACTCCATCCTGAAGAACGAATCATGATGGAAACAGAAAGTGAAGTGATTGAAACGCGTGTCATTGATTTGGTTTCACCGATGGGCTTTGGACAGCGGGCACTCGTTGTTGCTCCACCGCGAACAGGTAAAACTGTACTGCTACAAAAGATGACAAAAGCAATCGCAACGAACCACCCAGATGTCCACGTCATTGTGTTGCTCGTTGATGAACGACCTGAAGAAGTAACGGACTTTAAACGGAGTACACCTGATTCAGTTGAAGTTGTTGCAAGTACATTTGATGAAGAAGCAACAAGACACATTCAAGTTGCTGAAATGGTGATGGAAAAGGCAAGGCGAATGGTTGAGTTTGGAGATGATGTCGTCATCTTGATGGACTCTATTACACGCCTCGCGCGCGGTTACAACAACGGCATGCCAACGACAGGTAAGATTGGTACAGGCGGTGTAGACTCCAAAGCACTAATTCGTCCAAAGAAATTCTTCGGCTCAGCAAGGAATATCGAGGATGGCGGTTCCTTGACAATCATTGGTACTGCACTCGTTGACACTGGTTCTAAAGCAGACGAAGTGATTTTTGAAGAGTTTAAAGGTACAGGCAACTCTGAATTGCACCTCACTCGCAAACTCGTTGAGAAGCGGATTTGGCCAGCAATCGATATCGCAGCGTCAGGAACACGTCGCGAAGAACTCTTGCTTGATCCGAAGGAACACGAACTTGTTGGGCGTTTACGTAAGGTTGTCAGTGATATGAGCCCTGTTGAGGCGATGGAAATGCTGAGAACGCGTATGGTGAAGACGAATTCCAACGCAGAATTCCTCATGACAATGAATCTTGGATAAAGATGTGGTCAAATTGAGGTTTCATGCGTACAGTAACGGTATGAAAGAGATAAAGATGATTCGACGCGCATTTACCATTGTTGAAATACTTGTTGTTGTCGCTGTGATTGCGACGCTTGTGGCGATTCTTCTTGTTTCTGTACAAGGAAGCACAGACGCCGCCAAAAGTATTCGCACAGCAGCAAACCTCAAACAAATTGGCTCATGGATGCAATTATGGTCTGGCGGAAACGGTGATTACATCCTGCCAAGTCAATTCGATTATGTAGATGAAGCGGCTGCTGGAAAAGCAATCTCAGTTCGGATGAGTCCAAGTTCACAAGATGACAATCCACACGACAACATCACTCGTGGCCAATACCAAGGCACATGGTCAGATTTATTGTGGGTCGATAACACATTGCATACGGCGTACGGTCTTGGTGTAGATTTAGACGGTTCTGGAATGGATGACAGTGAGATTTTGAAATGGCAGTTTGATTCGCCCGACAATGACATTTTTGATGAAATCTCTGCATTTGAACATCCATTCCGTTCGGCATTAGAAAACACTCGTGGTCCTGAAAAGGGAGTTTCCGGTTACTTCGCTGCCAATGATTTCTTTGATTCGCGAAGTGATAATGACAACGGTGCGGGAAACTCAACTTCAAAAGTTGATAAATATTACACATACGCCATGATTAGTTCGCCTGCCCAATCGGTCTACCTCATCGACTCAATGGCTGGTGAAACAATTAGCGATGGCCCAGAACCATGGGTTTATGATTTTGACATCGATAATGAGGGTCAGATGATCGCACCTGATGCAGTCACTTATGGTGAGGTTGACTATCGAAATGGTGGAGAAAGCAACATCCTTTTACTCGATGGTGCAGTCGCAACAGTTAAGCCATTTGCAGAACGAGGACCACAAGCGGGGGGTTCTACAGACACTTCACTCTTTGGCAGGGGATACCGTGTGCATCAACTCACAAAGCGTCGTCCTACGGAGTAGCGTTTTTTGAGCAAAAAACGGGGTTCGGAAGGATGACTTACATATCAAAACACCAATTCTAAGGTGAATGGGTTGCGTTTTTTGCCCGTTTCGTTACACTTTCCCTTTCCGTCCCGCTTGGGACGGTTTTTAATCGGGGGACTGTGTTTGGGGGGATTCCGTGGGCGGAGCAAATGGAGTTTGCTCTGACATATTCGCCAAGGAAGGATAGGATTTGTTTCTCATGCCGCCGTAGCTCAGTGGTAGAGCGCACCCTTGGTAAGGGTGAGGTCACGGGTTCAAATCCCGTCGGTGGCTTTGGAATTATGCGTTATTGCAGACGGTCTGCAGTAACAAAGAAGATGGTGTCGGTTGATGACCGGCGTACAAATTGGTTAGGTCGGTAGGTCACCTACCACCATTGGAATTGGAGAACTCACGATGGCTAAGGACACATTTGTTCGAAACAAACCCCACGTGAACATTGGCACAATCGGTCACATTGACCACGGTAAGACAACTCTTACTGCTGCTATTACAACTAGACAGGCTGCAAAAGGCCTCGGCGACGCTCGTGCATTCGATCAAATCGATAATGCACCAGAAGAAAAAGCTCGTGGTATTACTATTGCAACAAGCCACCAAGAGTATGAATCAGATACTCGTCACTATGCACACGTTGACTGCCCAGGTCACGCTGACTATGTGAAGAATATGATTACTGGTGCTGCTCAAATGGACGGCGGTATTCTTGTTGTTGCTGCGACTGACGGTCCAATGCCACAAACTCGTGAACACATCTTGCTTGCTCGTCAGGTTGGCGTTCCAGCACTTGTTGTGTACATGAATAAATGCGACATGGTTGACGACGAAGAACTACTTGAACTCGTTGAAATGGAAGTCCGTGACTTGCTCAGCAGTTACGATTTCCCAGGCGACGACATCCCAGTGATTCGTGGTTCAGCTCTTAAAGCACTTGAATCAGAAGGTAAGGATGACGAAGCATGTGCATCAATCGATGAATTGATGGCAGCATGTGACAGCTACATCCCAGAACCAGAACGAGCAGTCGATCAGGCATTCCTTATGCCAGTTGAAGACGTCTTCTCAATTAAGGGTCGTGGTACAGTTGTGACTGGTCGTATCGAACGCGGTCTGGTAAAAGTTGGTGACGAAGTTGAAATCGTTGGTTTGGCTGAAGAGACAGCTAAAACAACTGTGACTGGCGTTGAAATGTTCCAAAAGATTCTTGAAGACGCTCAAGCGGGTGACAACGTTGGTTGTCTACTTCGTGGTGTCGAGAAAGATGACATTGAACGTGGTCAGGTGCTTTGTAAACCAGGTAGCATCACTCCTCACACGAAATTCGAGGGTGAAGTTTACGTCTTGACTAAAGAAGAGGGTGGTCGTTCGACTCCATTCTTCAGTGGTTACAAACCACAGTTCTACTTCAGAACAACTGACGTAACTGGTAAACTTGATCTGCTCGGTGGCGCTGAAATGTGCATGCCTGGCGATAACGTCAAGATGTCAATTGACCTTGAAAATAAACCAATCGCGATGGAAGAAGGCCTTCGATTTGCGATTCGTGAAGGTGGTCGAACAGTCGGCTCAGGCGTTGTCACTAAGATTATTGAGTAACTAATTTTGTAAGTAGGGGGAGCATATCCCCCTACTTGCAATTTTTGTACACGAAAAGGGTACATAATGGCTAAGGCAAAAGATCGAGAATACGTATGGCTCCAATGCACGGAGACTGGTGATCTGAACTATCGCACAAGCATTCGTGTGAAGGGTGGCATTGATGAGAAGGTTAAGGAAGGGTACAAAAAGTACTGTCCAAGACTTCGCAAGCACACGCTTCATAAGATTAAGCGGAAGTAAGTAGCGCCATTAGGTGCCAGGACGCCGGTAGCTCAATTGGCAGAGCAGCGGATTCCAAATCCGCAGGTTGAGTGTTCGAGTCACTCCCGGCGTGTTTAGGAATCAATCAAACAGTAACGAAAGCACGCAAAGAAGGTATAACAATGAGTGCAGGCATTTACAAACGAGGACAAGGATACTGGGTCAGACTGATGTCAGCGATTGGCTACGGTCTTGTTGTCATGATGGGTGTCGTTTGGCTTTGGGACCAAATGCAAGGCGTGAAGATTGGCGACCTTGAATCGGTTTACATTCAAGGCGGTGTTGCAGTACTTGCAATTGCAATCTTTGGGTTGATTGGGTATTACCTTATTGGCCGCAAGCCAAAGTTTGTTGAATTCATGATTTCAACAGAAGGCGAAATGCGTAAAGTGAATTGGTCATCCAAACGAGAAATCATTGGTTCTACCATCCTTGTGATTTTGCTCACACTCTTTATTGCACTCTTCTGCCAAGTTGCTGATTTAGGTTTTTCAGCGTTCTTCCAGTGGGCGGATGTTCTTCAAACGACGTAAGGAATTGGGAAGCAGATGACTGAATACGAACAACAAACTGAATCTTCAGAACAACACGAAGAGAACGTTCAAGAAGACGTTGTCGAAACTGTTACTGAAGCAGAAGTAGCAAATGACGAGAACACAGTTGAAGAAGTTGCAACTGAAACCGCTGTAGCAGAAGAATCTGCTCCAGAACCAATTGTTGAAAGTGCTCCAGTAGCGCCTCAGGCACTCGGGCAAGAAGTTCACATTGAACAACGAACGCAAGATGGCATGAACTGGTTTGTGCTTAGGGTCGCTTCCAACAAGGAAGATTACGTTCGCGGTGCACTTGAGAAGAAGGTTCAAATTGAAGGCGTTGAACATCTTGTTGGCAGAATTATGGTGCCAACTGAAAAGACAAGAACGCTTACTAAAACGGGCAAAGCAAAGATTACAGAAACAAAGTTGTATCCTGGATACATCTTTGTAGAAATGCGACTTGTTGACCAACGAATTTCACAAGACGTATTCTTCCTTATCAAAGAAACTACGGGCGTAGGCGATTTTGTTGGTACGGCTGGTAAGCCAACTCCAATGAGCGAAGAAGAAGTAGACAAGATGCTCTATGACTCACAAGCCCCTGAAGAAGTGACTGAAGTCAAACTAGAATTCGTCAAGGGTGACCACGTCAGTGTGAAAGATGGTCCATTCATGGGTCATGAAGGCACTGTTGATGAAATCTATCCAGAGAAAGGGATCGTTCGAGTACTCGCTACTGTCTTTGGCAGACAAACTCCACTTGACATTGAGTATTGGATGATTGAGAAGGCGGAGTAATTGTTGCTTCATTCAAAAGTCCTCAGAGCCCGCTCCTTTGGAGCGGGCTTTTTTTATGAAATGTATGGTATTGTGTAGAGATATGTCTTCCACGATGACACTTGAAGAAGCCGCTAAAACCTTTAGTCAACAATTTGTTTTGCTTCGCGATGAGATCCAAAAATCCGTTGTCGGTCATGATTCTATTGTTGAAGGCGTGCTCATTAGTTTGTTTGCTGGAGGGCACGCACTACTTGAGGGTGTACCCGGATTAGGCAAAACACTCCTGATTCGCTCACTCAGTGAGGCACTTCATCTTCAATTTACGAGAATTCAATTTACGCCTGACCTTATGCCTGCAGACATCACCGGAACAACAGTTGTCGTCGAATCAGGTGGTCAACGCAATTTTGAATTCAAACAGGGACCACTTTTTTCTCAGATGGTGCTTGCTGATGAGATTAACAGGGCAACGCCAAAAACGCAGT
>JAKVBR010000066.1 GCA_022447165.1 Phycisphaerales bacterium
TTAATGGTTTCTCGTTCGCGAATACTTCTAATCCAGTGTCCTTCTGGTTGATACAGGGAAATCCATGAGTAACGTATTGCAGCGATTGAACCCCCTTGGTTTGGTATCGTTAGTTTCGTGTTTTCAGATGGCGTTGATTCCTCGTTGTTTGGAGAATGAACGGGATCATCTTGTGATTCCTCATCATGATGCCCATCGTTTTGGTTGACTTCATCATTGTTGTCACCGGGGCAGTCATTTTGTTGTTCCTCTTCAGGAACATCGAGGTCAACCCCTCCAAATCCGGAAGAGTTGCCCCCCATGCCAGTCATAACTGTATCCTGACTAAAAGAAATTGTGTTTAATGTGAGTACCGAACAGATTGAGAGAAGAGATGTGTATTTCATGACCATTTAGTCGATGTAATGAGATCTTGAAATCAGTCCAAAATAACGATTAGGTCCGGTTATTCACTTCATGCAGTTCATGCAACCGACTAGTTGGAACATCGAAAACACACTGTTAACAGGGTTTTACTCAACTGAGACCAGAATTCAATAGGCAATATCAAGATAATGTGATACGTTGAGACCGTATTGGAAAGGAAATCGGCATGAGTTACATAACAGTAGGGAGTTTGTCACTTTTAATCAGTGCCTCAACAGCATTATCAATGCCATATGGACTTGGATGCGCAACTGACGTAACAACGGATGGCGTCGTTGGAGTAAATGACATATTGCTTGTTGTTGACCGGTGGGGTTCTAATGACGACCTCGCAGATTGCAACCGAGATGGTGTTGTTGGAATCAGTGACATCTTGCTGATTATTGATGAATGGGGTTCTGATTGCGATTCGATCCATCCATTTGAAGGTAATACTTCTGTCGAGTTTGATTATGTCAATGGACTCGTTGTGATCTCATACAACGGTATACCAAATCATCCAACGGGTCCGTTTGATGGTTCAACTGGATGTTACAACCCCAATGATGTTTCAATGCTCAACATCACATATTCCATTCCAATGCATCCTGAGCCAACGAACAATCCCTCGGTAGATTTAATGTCTCAAACTGGTCCGATTGCAACCGCAGTGAATGGCGTTCCTTTTTACAACCCATATGACGCGGGTGGAATCGATGCGCCAAGTACGATTTGCTTCGATGATTACAATGGTCATCCATCTCCAGATGGACGGTATCACTACCATCAGTGGTCACCTGCGTTTGATGATGTGAAGACCGATGGTCATAGTCAACTCGTTGGGTACTCATTTGATGGATATCCAATTTTTGGTCCATGGGAATCAGAAACAGATTATGCACATGAATCAACAGTCAACCCACTAGATGATTGTCACGGCCATTATGATGCTGTCAGGGGGTATCATTACCACACATCACTTCCCTACGATGAAGACCCAAATGGTTTTCCATGGGTGATGGGTTGTTACAGCGCTCAACCAGAAACAAGTAACTTTGGTGGTGGGGGCGGTGGCGGAGGACCTGGTGGTGGTTGTGATGCTTGTGCTCAAAACATGATTCCACCGCCAGTGTGTAACTGTGTGCACAATGCTCCAGGATATGCATACTGTTGCACAAATTGGGATGCGGCATGCCAAGCGTACGCGGAACAGTTTTGCAACGGATTTACTGGCTCGGATGTTCCAACGCAAAGACCTGAACCACAGCGAAATGCTCAACCAAATCGCCCAGAAAGACAAATGCATCCCCAGCGTCCAAATCGGCAAGGACCTCCTAGACAACACCCGCCACAAAACAGGCCAAGACCTCCACACAGGCGGTGATTGTGCGGTTCGTTCTTGTGTTCGCAGTTACGCTGATATGTGGCTGCAAAAAAACAAATGTCAATTCGCTTGTTAAGGGTAACCCTGGCGAAGTTAAAGTGCTCATGTTTACGAGTACTGACTGTCCAATCGCAAACGCACTTGTTCCTGAGTTCAAGAGATTGCAAGAAGAAGTAGATCGCGAGGGGGGCACAATGACATTTGTTCATACTTGGGAACACCGAACGCAATCTGAGTTAGATGTTCATGCAAAGGAGTTTGACTTTACACCTCACAACATCATTGACAAAGAGCACGAACTTGTCCGTAGTTTTAAAGCAACAGTTACCCCTGAAATCGTGGTGCTTCGCTTTGATGCATCTTCAGTTCAGAAGGTGATTTACCAAGGCAAAATCAATAATTTGTTTGATTCTCCCGGAAATCGGCGAGACCGCGCTACCGAACATTATGCTCGAGATGCAATTCGCGCAGCTACTCAAGGAAAGGAAGTGACGCCGAGTTATCGAAAACCAACGGGCTGTCTCATTGAAATGAGCCATGATTGAGTTACTTTTAGGTCTTCTTCAACAATCAAATCAGCCAAGTCAGCCGACTTGGCATGATGACATTTACCCCATCATGCTCACGCATTGTTCTGAATGCCATGATGGCAAGGGCGCAGGTCCTTTTGAACTTCTAACGTATGAAAGTGTTGCAAACAGAGCAACGTTCATTGAAGCGTTAATCGAAAAAAAACTCATGCCTCCTTGGCTTCCGAGTAAAGAAGGAGCACCGCTTCAAGGTGAGCGTTGTATGTCGGATGAACAGATTGCATTGTTTAAACAGTGGGTCAAGGGAGGCAAACTCAAAGGCGAAGGTGCTCAGATTGTTGTTTGCCCAGTTGAAATGGAAACTCCGGTGATGACAAAGCGAACTGAGTCAGATTATGCTTGGATTATTCCCGCAGAGAGTGGTATTCGTTGGCATGAGGGTGTGCTCGACAAGCGTACATTTGTGCTTCCAATTGAAAACGAAACACTGCTAAAAGTGAATCGCATCCAGTATTCCACAACTGCGCCTCAGGCGGTGCAGATGGTTGGATTTGTTTTTGATGGTTCTGGTCAGGGTAAACGCGTTGATGCATGGGATCGTGAGCCCGGGTATGAAATGATGGGAGACATTGGTTGGATTCCATCAGGTTCGCATGGCAAGATTGGCCCCGGTGCTGGCGGCGTGTTTGTTCCAGCTGGCTTTTATTTGGAAATCCCAGCAAACGCAGATCTTGTTGCTGAAACGCATTACAGACCGCGAGGTAAGCAAGAACAACTTTCAAGTACAGTGCAGTTATGGGAAACGACAGATGAAAGTGCTAGACAGTTGTTACCACTCATAACAATGATTCGGAGAATCGTCCTTGAGCCAGAAGCAACTAATGTGATAGAGGGGGAGTCCATTCAGATTCCTTACGCAGTCGATCTTGTCGGAGTTACACCAAGGGCAGGTTCCGAGTGTGAGTCCATGCGATTAGCGGCTACCTTGCCAGACGGTAAAGAAATGGTTCTTATTGACATTCCTCGCTGGGATCCGCATTACGGCGAAACGGTGTTCTTTGACAAACCCATTCGATTGCCTGCAGATTCAATTATTTCATCTCAGTGGATATACAACAACAGTGAATCAAATCCAAGAAACCCCTTTGTGCCTGCAAAGAAAGTTGACTTAGCAAGAAGAACAGGAATCGCAAATTTTATCTTGCACAGTGCAGCGGTCGATGCTCAGCAAGAAACTGCCATCATCGAATGGAATCAAGGTCTGCTTCGTAAACGCCAACGAGCAACAAACAAATCAAACTAAAGAAGTCTGATATCCTTTCTGCATGTTAACTCTTCTTGCGATCACAACTTTATCGCTTTCAAATCCTTCTGGTCCAGACGCGCTCGCACCTAATCTCAGTGTTCATGGTAAAGAAGTGTGGATGACATGGATAGCACCCCATGAGGACGGCATCACAAATGAAGTGATGTGCTCAACGTTCTCTGATGGAGCGTGGTCTCCTGCTAGCACTGTTGTAAAAGCAGGGCACTTGTTTGTTAACTGGGCAGATTTTCCAGAGTTGTGCGTCGCAAAGGATGGTTCTGTTTATGTCACTTGGTTGCAAAAGAGTGGACCGGGCACGTATGCCTATGACATCGGTGTAGCAAGAAGCACAGATGATGGAAAAACTTGGTCGCATCTAGGCACGCTTAATGATGACCGCGTACTTGGAGAGCATGGATTTGTTTCACTCGTTCAAGAAGGTGAGCGTGGTGTTCGGGCATTTTGGCTTGATGGCAGAGCAATGACAGGCGATGGTCATAGCGGTCATGGCGGAGGGGATATGCAACTGCGTTCAGCGGTCATTGATTCTGTCGTTCATCCAAGCGAGTTAATTGATGAACGTGTGTGTGAGTGTTGTTCAACCGATGCGGTGTTACATGGCGGCGTACCGCTTGTTGTCTACAGAGATAGAGGCGCAAGCGAAATCAGAGATATTGCAATTACAATGATTGGGAAGAAAGAAAAGTTAGTCAACCCAGATGGTTGGAATATCAATGGTTGTCCAGTAAATGGCCCAGCAATAGCGACGAACAACAAGGATGTCATTGTTGGTTGGTTTACCGCACCAGAAATGAAGAGTGCAGTAAAGGCCTCATTTGTTAATGCTGATGGCATCCAGCAGCCCATTCAACTGTCAACCAACACCATTGGCAGAGTAGATGTTGAAATGCTAGAGGATTCAACTGGCATTGCATGCTGGTTAGAGACGTGCGAAGATGGTGTGTATGTTGCAATTGCAAAAGTAAGGAAAGATGGCGCAGTGAGTCAAGTGCAACACATCGAAAAAGTAGCATCATCAAGGCAAGCAGGGTTTCCGCACATTGCAGTTGTTGGAGATCAACTGCTCATCGCGTGGACAGCAGTGGATACTGCAAATGGGATCCAAACAAAGGTCATCGATCTCGATTCGTTTTAACGACCGAGTTGTTCGTATTTTTCACGGTACTTGTCATTCAGTTCAGTGTGACGACTTTCTAATGAAATCTCACGCCCATCAATCCATGCTTTATACACTTTAGTGCGGATATCTATGGGAGAGCCATCTGTGAGTATGAGCGTTGCCGATTTGCCTGACTCAATGGTCCCATGGGAATCACCTAATCCGCAAATGCTTGCGGCATGCTTAGAAATCGCTTCAATTGCAACATCTTCTGGCAATCCATATGCGACTGCTTTACCTGCATGAAATGGCAATCTGCGTTCATGAGCACCATTGCCACCAGTTGCAATACAGAAAGTAATGCCCGAATCATGAAGGCGTTTTGGCAAGGTGTACTGTTGGTCAAATGGTAAATCACGCCTACTTGGAAGTGACATGACGCCATTGCAAACGACAGGTACATTTTCACTAATCAATAACTCAGCACATTCTGGGGCGTTTGCTCCACCTACGATGATGGGGTTGAGCCCATGGCGCTTTGCCCATGCAACTGCTGAGTTGATCTGTTGAATCGTTTGCGCTTTGATGTACACAGGAACTGAACCACTCAGTGCTTTTTGCATTGCACTCATTGCTAGATCATGGTCACGTTCACCAGCGTCGTAGGCTTGTTTCCAGTCCCTTGCTTGTTCGATTAAATCGTCAAGTTCGTCTGTTGAAGCATCTTCTGCAGATTCACTGTACCCAAAAGGTCCACCTCTTGAACTTCTTCGTACGTTGTTTGGCCAATCGATGACAAGTCCAGCGTCATCCAAGATAGTGAGGTCTTCATTAGTCCACCCATCAAGACGGATTGCTGATGATCGTCCAGGGACTCGGCCACCACTTGGAAAGATGACTGCAGTCATGATCCCCGTGTCTCTGGTAACTGGAAGGTGGTCGCTGTCTGGATTGACTGCAACAACTGCTTTGACTTCTGGGGTCATGTCACCCAACTCGTTATGGTCGTGAGTGACATCAGTCGCGCCTGTTTCAAGAAGCCCAAGTTGCGTTCCGATTGATACAAGTCCTGGGTAGAGGTGTTTGCCTTTTGCATCGATAAAGTGAACATCATCAGCAATAGGAGGGGAGCCCTGGCCAACAAGTTGGATGTCGCCATCCATGATGATGACATATCCATTATCAATCGTTTCACCAGCAAGCGTGTGAACAGTTGCGCCGTGAATTGCGATTGGAAAAGTTTGCTTTGGTGCAGGAATCTGCCTTGATTGCGCAGAACATAGTGAAACAATACAGAGTGATGCTAGAAGTGCAATTAGTGGTGCTGGCATGAATATTCCTCCTCAGCAATTTCTACTGGTGCGGCAGCTTGTTCTGGCGGTACAAGGTCACCGTACGCTGCAGCTAACGCAAGCTCGATGAGCCGAGTTCGCTCATTGAGGGCTTCCTCTCTTAATAACTCATCTTCTTTTAAATCAAAATATCTGGCGCCTTCAATCCAAGTTTGCAAGCAAAGAGATGTTGTCGCAAGTGGATCACCATTCCACACAGCAATGTCTGCTTGTTTACCTTTTTCAAGTGATCCCACATCGCCATCGATGTGTAGTTGTTTGGCTGGATTGATAGTGACAAGGGCTAAGGCATCCTCTGGACTTAAATCTCCCCAGCGAACTCCTTTGGCGGCCTCAGTGTTCATTCGCCTTGCTTGATCATTTGAATCGCTGTTGAATGAAACAACTGCACCAACATCATGCATGATTGCGCCGTTATGAGGAATCGCATCCATGACTTCTTCTTTATACGCCCACCAATCGCTGAAGCAACTTGCCCCAGCACCGTGATCAGCAATAATCTCTGCAACTTTGTAGCCCTCTAGGACGTGTTGAAGTGTACCAATTGTGAATCCAAGTTCTTCAGCAAGTCGAAGGAGCATGAGAATTTCATCTTGTCTATAACTATGGCAATGGATGAGACGGTCTCCATTAAGAATCTCAACAAGCGTGTCAAGTTCCAAATCTTTTCTTGGCATGACGGTTCGATGTTGCGTGTACTCTGGTGTGTTGTTCCACTCCTCCCAAGCATCTTCATAATCCTGAGCGGCGAGGAATGCATCGCGGATGAATGCTTCAACACCCATTCTAGTATCTGGATATCTACCCGAGGATCTCTTCACATTCTCACCAAGTGCAAACTTAATACCTGATTTTGCTTGCGGGAAGTGCATCGCATCAGATGCATCGCCCCATCGTATTGAGACGACGCTGTTTTGACCACCAATTGGATTTGCAGAACCGTGTAACTGATTTGCTGCTGTTAGGCCTCCTGCGAGTTGTCTGTACCAATCAACATCATCAGGGTCGATGACATCTTCCATTCTCACTTCCGCAGTGTTTGCTTGAGTCCATTCGTTGACTCCACCTCGAAGTCCAGTGTGACTATGACAGTCAATAAGTCCTGGTGTCAGGTGAAGTCCCTTAGCAACGAAAACATTTTCGCCAAATCGCGTTGGTGGTGCTTCATTCATAGAACCCACGAAGTCAATCTTCCCATCACGAATGATGAGACAACCATCTTCAATGATGCCATCTTCAGTACAAGTCCAGATAGTGACATGTTCAAATCGAATGTCTTGTTTGGAAGGGGGAGTTAACTTGCCGTATGAACCAAATGGAACAGGGAGGGGCTCAATGACGAATTGCTCATCTTCAAACTCCTCTGGTGACTCATCGCCTAACTGTAAAAACAAAGTTGAATCGGTTGACTCACCAGTGAGTGTGCCTCGAATTTCGTTTCCATCAAGTGTTGCAGCGAACTCTCTTCTTGAACCATCACGACTTTCAATCCATCCGCTCATCTTCCCAGTAGACGCATCAATGGAGTATTCATTTATTGTTTTATCCTGAGAGCCGATGTTGAAGATTGCCGCACTACCCTCTTCTGCAGGGATGACAATAGAAATGTCTAGTTTGGTCGGCCCAACATCTAACTTGCCTGTGTAGCACGTTCCCGTTTGTTCTTCGTTATATTCTTCAATTGGTTCTCCCCAGACTGCCAAACGATTGCCATTTGCTAGAGTTAATGAACCAGTTAAGTTGTCACCAACTGCAACGAGAATCAATGATCCCCAGCCACTTTTTCCAATAGATGTAGCGTCCATCGTTGCGGTGATTCCATCTCGGTTGATCCTTGTATTTCTCAGGGTGATTCGCTGTTCTTCATTATCAGCAAGTGAAAACCGCTTCTTCTCTTGGTCTATGTTTGCTTCAACCATCTCATCACCAATGTGCAGCGCGAAAGAGTTTGCGCCGCTTGGGACTCGGTCACGTTCTAATCGATGTCGATTGCCATTGATCCAGATATCTCGGAGGATTCGATCGGGGTCGAGAATATCCCCATCGATGAGTTGGATGTTTGCGTATGCGCCCTGCGTAATGGTGCCGAGCCGTTCTTGAAGTCCCATCATTTCTGCAGGCACAGTAGTCAGTGAAGCGAGGGCTTCTTCATCACTCAGTCCCTTATCGATGGACTTTTGAATATTCCGTAGAAACTCGCTTCCGTGATTGCAACCATCCATTGTGATTGCAACCGGTAACCCCTCATTCATTAGACGCTTCGGATTTGTTGGTGCTTGTTCCCAATCCATGAGTGTTCGCAAACTCAAGTTGTCAATCTTATCTGGCGTCGAGACATCAGGGCGTC
>JAKVBR010000067.1 GCA_022447165.1 Phycisphaerales bacterium
TCACCGAGTTCTAAAGAAATTCATGGCGCAAGGCGGCGACCCAAACAGTAAAGACGGCGCTGAGGGAAATCCCGGCTCAGGCGGACCTGGTTACACCATCAAGGATGAACACAATGGCGACGATTATAGAAGGCATTTTGCGGGCACCTTATCGATGGCGAATCGTTCAGCCCCAAACACAGGCGGTAGCCAATTCTTCTTGACTCACTTGCCAACTAGTCACCTCGATGGACGGCATACCGTGTTTGGGCGAGTGACAAGTGGACTAGATGTTGTACGAAATCTTGAAGTTGATGATGTGATCCTTTCGATAACGATTACTAGCAAACGTGACCACGACTACACTCTTGAAACAATTGGCGAGAAGAAGGAACAGACAGTTAAACCGAAGTCGCCCGTAAAAGGGAATCCAGGACTCACCACGAGCAGTCAAGGCAACTAACAGACATGTCACAACTCCCCTCTGAAACAATGCAAGGATACGCTGCCCCTTCTGTAAGGCAGTTCAGCGTGTTTCTTGAAAACCGAGTTGGACGTCTCTTAGACCTTCTCAGACATTTTGACGAAGCATCACATGTGCACGTCGTTGGTTTAAATGTCATCGACTCTTCAGACCACGCTGTCATTCGCATGATTCCTGACAATGCCGCTGAAGCTCGCAAAATGCTTAAAGATCTTGGCATTGCTTTTTCTGAGGTCGACGTCCTCGTTGTCGTGATTGACGAATCTCATTCACTTGCAGATTTGTGTTTGTACTTACTTGGAGCCGAGTTAAACATTTCGTTCATCTACTCGCTCATTAAGCAATCTGCAATAGGCGACTCTGTCATCGCAGTTGCAGTAGACGACTTAACACTTGCAGGTCAGTTACTAGTTAAGAAGGGTTTTAATCTGCTTGGTGAAGCAGATTTAACCGTTTAATCAAACGAATTCAAGTTCTTGAATTGCAGGAACTGCCCCGACTTTTGATGCTCTTGACAAGAATTCGAGCACTGCTTGTTTTCCCGCATCTCCAAAATCGAGCGTCCATTTATTGACATACATTTCAACAAACTCATCTGTGCATGCCATATCGATGCCTCTTCCCCACTGCAGTGCCCAAGAAAGCGATTTCTCTCTATTGGCAAGAGCGTGCTTGATTGACTCTAACAATAGTTCGGAGATCCGCTCAGTTGCACCATCTCCAAACCGCTCGTCAACATCTCGTTTCATGGCGTTACCGCCAAGTGGAAGTGGCAAACCGGTTTCGCCTTGCCACCAATGACCTAGGTCACAGAGTTCATGGAGTCCGTGCTCTTCATGTGTAAGTTGACCTTCGTGAATCACAACACCTGCATCGCATTCACCTGATTTCACGCAATCCATAATCTCGGTAAAGTCGACGACTTTCCAGTTGCACTTCCGATTACCTGCGAGAATGCGTAATGCTGCAAGTGCTGATGTTCGCAATCCAGGAACAGCAAACGTACACTCACTAGCAAACAGCGAATCTAAAGATGCTTGCTCCCTTCCAACAATCTTCGGACCATACCCATCACCAAGAGATGCGCCGCACGCAGTTAACTGATATGTCGAAGCAACTAAAGGGTAATTAGCAATACTAATTGCCGTGATGTCGTACCGCCCTTCTTCGGAGAAGCCGTTTAACGATTCAATATCTTCCATAACAAGTTCGAATTCAAACTCGCCAACATCAATTGACGGACCTGTACCGTCAATGTCTGCAAGAGGCCACCACATGAATGCGTCATCTGGATCAGGACTGTGTGCTAACGTAATCTTGTGTGTCAATTGAGTGCATCCTCAAGCACTAACTCAGTTAATGCTCTTCGTAATATTTTCCCTGTTGGGTTTCTTGGAAGTTCTTCTAAATGATAAATGTTTTTTGGGACTTTGAATTGCGCGACTTTCTCTCGACACCAAGCGCGTAACGCGGCCTCATCAAAAGTTTCACCTTCAATGAGTTCTACAAATGCAACTGGAACTTCGCCTCTCGATGGATCCTTTCTGCCAACAACGCCTGCTGCAGAAACTGCAGGATGCTCGGCGAGCGCTTCCTCAATCTCTCTCGGAAAGACATTTTCTCCTCCAATAATCAGCATCTCTTTGATTCTGCCCGTTATTTTGAGGTATCCCTTTGCATCTAACTGCCCCATGTCGCCAGTTTTGAAATAACCATCTTTATCAAACACAGCATCAGTTTCTTCTTGCAAGTTGTAATACCCCTGCATGATGTTTGGCCCACGCATTCTAATTTCACCATCCTCACCAGGACCAAGATGGTTCTCGTCTTCATCGACAATGACTTGCTCAAGCTGAACAACTGGCCTGCCAACTGTCCCCCGCTGTTTTTCTTCTGGCAAACTCCAGTTCGTCACTGGCGAAGTTTCCGTTAAACCATAGCCCTCGCAAATCCAAATCCCAAACCGCTCGTTAAAACCATCAAAGACGGCGTCAGGCAATGCTTCTCCGCCTGAACCAGCAAGCCGAACGCTTTCAAAGTGTTCCTTCGTTGCGGTCTTCGTTTGCAATATTGCGTTGTACATCGAAGGAATCGCAAGCATGATGGTGGGTTTATGCTCCTCTAGTACTGAAATCACTTTCCTTGGGTTAAACCGAGCAATGTAAACCGCTTTTGCGCCAAGAACTGAGGGCAAAAGTGTCGTGACAGTAAATCCAAAACTGTGGAACTGAGGCAACAGTCCAATGAACACATCGTCTTTTGAAAAAGACGCACGTTCTGTGCACTGTTCAATGTTTGACTGCAAGTTATCCGCGGAGAGCATGACGCCCTTCGGTTTCCCTGAAGTGCCTGATGTATACAAAAGCACTGCGAGTGCATCTTTTGCCATCGGTTTGATTTTTTGAATTGGCGGGATACCACCAAACTTCATTTTGTCGAGTTTGATGAGTTCAACGCCTTCTGGAACTTCACCAATAAAATCAAGCATTGGCGTTGCGGTGATGACAGTATCTACGCCGCTATCCTTAATGATGTATTGAATCTCTTCTGGAGACAGGAGGTAGTTCAGTGGTACTGCGGTTCGACCGCTTCCCCAAACAGCAGTCAGTGCTACTGGGAACAACCCAGAAGTAGGTAGCAGAATGGCTACTTTCTGATTCTCAGTCGTTTGTTCTAGTTTTTTACGAACATGCCACGAAGCAATCTGAAGGTGCAAGCCCTTCCATGCTCTGAAATCATCAACGATGATCTCATTAAACAGGCCTTTGCGCCATGTACGATAAATGCTTTTGAGCAATTGCATAGTTCTTCTCTAACCGAGTACGATACACGCTGGAGCATTCCCATGCCATTGAAAGCCCTTTTTTGCCTGCTAATCTTTGTATTCATCACCCTATCAGGGTGCCAGAAGCAACGCCAATCTTCCTTAGACCGTTCTATTGCTGAGTACAACCACGGACAGTGGTTACTATCCAAAATGTACGCCGAGGAGTCTATTGAACAAAAACAAAGTATTGGGGAATCACAATATCTCATTGGCATGTGTGAGTTTCAACGGAACCGGGTCAATGCATCCAAAGAATGGTTTGAAAAGTCACAACACTCAAGCAATCCTGAAGTCAAAGCAAAGGCCAAGGCAATGCTAGGCATCATCGCTCAAAGTGAAGGAGATGTAGATGTAGCCAACCAGTTGTTTGCTGAAGCATCGACTCATTTAAAAGGTATGGATAAACAACACGCAGTTGCAAAGTCAACTGGCGAAACCCCAGTTACAACTTACTCTTCAGATTTCTACACGCTACAGTTTGGTGCTTTTAGAAATGAAAGTAATGCCAATGAATCACTTTCTAAACTTAAAGCAAACCTTGTTCAAAAAGGGATTAATCAATCGTGGGTCAGGGCTGACACAGACAATTTCGGTAACACTTTGTACCTAGTCCAAGCAGGTAAGTTTGTCTCCCGCAACTCTGCTGCAACACGCAAAAAACGCGGGGATTTGCCCCAGTGCATCGTAGTCCAGAGTCGTTAAGCGTGATTCCCATCATCGCCGATACATAGAAATCAACAATGGGTAAATCTCAAGGACAATCAACTTCTAGCAAGAGCAGGCGAGAGACTGTTCTTCGCAATGTGCCAAAAGATTCCTTTTCGATAAGCTCTGTTCTGCAAAATCCTGAAGTCGTCAGAACAAGTTTCATAATTTTTCTTTTCCTCATCGTAGTTTCATCACTAGCAACTTGGACACGAGAGCAAGTCACCATTAGTGATGGCCAAATTGCAACGAACACTCGAATCACTCGTCTTGATTACGAAGTTGAAGACATTGCAGCAACCGAAGTGAAACGCGAAGAAGCGCGCAACGCCTCACCAAGAATCTACACTGTAAACCAAACATACATTGATCGCCTTCACGCTTCACTGCTAGGCTTACCTGCTGCTGTTGAAGGTAAAAAGTTAGAAGATGTTAATCCAGAACTTGCAACGCAGTTTGGCTTGAATGAGGAAACGCTTCGCGCGATTCAAGGTAAATCAATTGAAGGACAAGCAACCACTTTATGGGTGAATCGCGTCGCTCAATTGACAAGAGAACTTCAACGTCGAAACCCTATCTTGTCAAATGACGAGTTTCAAGTCTTCATTACAACGCTTCCTGCAAACCGCGCACTGTTCGAGGGCGCAGGTCGATTCCTAACGCCCTACCAAGCAGAGGCAGCACCATTGCCTGCGAATGTAGGAGATCCAGCAGACCACCGAATCTTCGAGTTTGTCAGCCGTGCAGGTTTTCAAGACAACATCGTTCCTGTCATTGTCAATAGACTTGTTAGTGAACACTTGCCAAGCGTTGAACTCGATTTAGAAGACACACAAGCAAGAGCAGTGGTTGCCGCTGACGCCGTTGAGCCTGTCATTGCACAGTACAGGCGTGGAGACATCATCTGGAAACGTGGTGATGAGATATCAGCACAACAGTATGAAGATGCTTTGCGAGAACAACTTCAATTCTCAACTTCCGCTTCAATGGTCGACCGATGGTTCCCGCGAATTGGCTCAATTGGATTACTAGCGATGTTGTCAATATTTATTGGCATTTATACGACAATCACATTCGGGCGTATTGCTAGGAACCCGCTTAGACTTTTTGCACTTTGCACATTGATGGCACTAATGCTTGCAATCACTGTCACAATCACACTACAAGCCCCTGTCTTTTTGTACGCAGCAGCAATTGTTCCGACGATGCTTGCCGTGACCATTGCGACGCTCGCCTACGGCCAACGCATGGGTCTGTTTATTGCCTTTATGCAGTGTGCGCTTGTGACGATGAGTTTGTCCCAACCGATCGCTTGGTTTGTCCTTCTCATTGCTGGGAACGGCACGCTTATCAGCCAGTTAAAAGAAGTACGAAACAGACAAACACTTATTAGAGCATCTGGTTTAACAGCCGTTGTCATTGGCTTTGGAGCAATATTCCTCGCGTTTGCTGAGATTCCCGATTTGTCGATGGCTTGGAAACAACAATTGTTTAACGCGATTGTCGCAGCTGTTTCTGCACTTATCGTTGGTTTCTTTGTCCTTGGCATACTTCCGAGTATTGAACGAGTCTTTGACATTACGACAGGTATGACGCTCGCTGACTTGAGAGACCCTCGCAATCCCCTACTGAAACAACTGCAACAGCTTGCACCGGGCACATTCAATCACTCGAGGCAAGTCGCAGATATTGCCGAATCAGCAACCGAAGCAATCGGTGGCGATTCACTACTCGCATATGTTGGCGGGCTTTATCACGACATTGGCAAGATGAATAAGCCAGAGTATTTCGTCGAAAATCAGTCAGGGTACAACCGCCACCGAGAACTCAAGCCCTCGATGAGTTTGCTCATCATCATTGGCCATGTCAAAGACGGTATCGAACTCGCAAAAGAATACGATCTTCCACGCGAAATCATCCACTTCATTGAAGCACATCACGGCACTTCACTTGTTGAATACTTTTATCACGCCGCAATGAAAGATGCTGAAGAATCAGGCGAACCAATCAATGAGGTTCAGTTTAGATATCCTGGGCCAAAACCAAGGACTAAAGAAGCAGCCATTCTTATGATTGCCGATTCGGTTGAGTCTGCATCTCGCGTGCTTCCAGACCCTAACCCGGCACGAATTGAAGCCCTCGTCCGTGATTTGTCTCGAAAGCGATTGCTTGACCATCAATATGACGAATGTGGACTTACCTTTTCTGAACTTGCGAAAATTGAAGATGCGATTATCGCTCGGTTAAACTCAATCTACCACACAAGAATCAAGTACCCTGACGCTGAGATTGATGAAGAAGAAATCGAGCACATCGAAGAAGATGGCGAACTGCTTGGCTAACTTAGCGATTTAAAAGAAAGGACTTTTTTCTGGGCATTTGCAAAGGGAAACTCATGCAGAGTTGCAGTGTCATACCAGTCCAACTGCTTTTTATATTCACTACATTCATAGACATGGAACTCAATCATCTTGTGCGTAAGCGTATGCTTAAAAGTGCCGAGTTTCTCAAGATGTTGTTTAACATCGAAGTGACTTCCGATTTCTTTCTTCGTCAACTTTTTAGATGATTCAATTGTTGGAACTTGCCACATCCCTGCCCAAAGGCCTTTTCCTGCTCTGTGTTCTAACGCAATTTTGTTCTGCTTCTTAAAGAGAACTGCGTAGTGGAACTCTTTTTGTTTTTGAGGTGCCGCTTTTGGCTTAGGCACTTCAAGTTGCGTTCCGTTTTGAAACGCACTGCACATAGAATGAACTGGGCACTCCTCACACTTTGGTTTTTTTGGAGTGCACACAGTTGCACCAAGTTCCATAAGCCCTTCGTTGAGTTTACTTGGCGTATCACAGTGATCAACTAACTGACTTGCCATCTTCCAAGTCCACTTATCATTTACACTGTAATCGCCTTGGTTTTGAAGGCGGCAAACAACGCGGTGAACATTCCCATCAACGATGGGCTTGCGGGCGTTATAAGCGATTGATGCTACAGCACCTGCGGTATATTTGCCTACACCTCTTAGTGTGAGTAGTTCCTCCACTGTCTGCGGGACTTCTCCACCATACTCGCGGCAGATTTGTTCGGATGCTTCTTTGAGGTAGCGCGCCCTTCGATAGTAGCCCAACCCCTGCCATAAAAGAAGAACATCCTGCTCTTCTGATTCTGCCATTGACAAAGGCGTTGGGAACCGAATAATCATCTCTGTCCACTTTTCTGCAACGCGGTCGATCTGAGTTTGCTGAGCCATCAACTCACTGAGCAACCTGCCCCAAGGCGTATCTTCGTTGCGCCAAGGCAAATCTCTTGCTGCCGTGCTAAACCAGTTTTCGATGGCATTCGCAATATTGGCGCTCTGAGTTGCGTTTATGGTCATTGATGCATGATACAGAATGAAAAGTCGAATCAGAGTGGCTATACTCGGTCGTTTGTCGAAAGTAAGGAGCGATGACAATGAATCTAACCATCCCAACAGCAGTACTCAGCCTGTGTGCAGTAGCACTGTCTCAAAAGCCCGTCAATGAGATTTGCCCATTTACTGGGAACCCTGTGAATCCTGAGGTCACGCTCAATGTCGGCAAGGACATCGTCGCATTTTGCTGTTCAGGTTGCAAAGGCGGCTTCGCTAACTGGAGCGCTGATAAGCAGCAGCAATACATCATGTTGCAGATAAACTCAAAGCCAAAGACGGTAGGCAAAGACAAGTATGAAATGGGAATGCCTTATGCTCTAGATGTTTGCGCAGTATCTGGCGAAAAACTAAACTCAAAAGAAAAGCCGGTTACAAAGAAGTTTGACGGCAGAGAGTTTCGTTTTTGTAGTGATGCATGCGTAAAACTTTTTGAAGAAGACCAGGAGGGATACATCGAAAAAGTTGACGCTTTAATGATCAAGGACCAACTCCCTTACTATCCGATGACAACTTGTTTCATGATGGACGAACCTCTTGATGTCAATGGCGCATCCGTTGACTTTATCTTTGACAACCGGCTCGTTCGACTTTGCTGTAATGATTGTAAAGACATGTTTTTGAAAAACCCTGGCAAGTATTTCAAGTACATCGAAAAAGAACTCATTAAACAACAAACAAAGAACTATCCCCTCACAACATGTGCAGTTGCAGGTACGCCTCTTGATGGCATGGGCGGGCCTGACTGGATGATTGTTGGTTCAAGGGTTGTTGGATTGTGTTGTGCTGGTTGCAGGCCAAAAGTTGAAAGAGAGCCAGTCGATTATTTCAATAAGATTGACGCAAAAAAGTAAACAAACATTACTCAAAGTAAAAAGCCCCCTAGCAAATGCTAGGGGGCTATTCTTTTTACATTAACTGGTGTTTAGCACTCGCCCCAAGCAGCCATAACTGCAAGAAGGTCTGTCACGTTGACGACACCATCATCATTTATATCT